>CAJOLG010000136.1 GCA_905235315.1 uncultured Solobacterium sp.
CCGAAGAAATACGCACCGGTGTCACATACATAACATGCGATGGCGACAAACAATGCGCCGGCCCACTCCATTCCGCACTGATAAATGGCAAGGATTCCGCGGCAGGCAAGGACAAGGACCAGGCTTAGAGAAAAGACATACATGACCTGGTCGGCGGAAAACGATTCATCAAACAGCAGAATGATGAACAGAAGGATCAGCCAGATTCCCGCCCACAGAACCAGTCCGGAAGACGGAACATGCGTAAGCAAAAAGACGGCAGCCGTGATCAGGATCGTCAGCGGCCAGTTCGCCTTTGTTTCATCGCGAAGCCCGGCTATTTCATAGGCAGCTGCCGCAACAACAATTACGACAATGACCTCCAGCAGTTTTCCGCCAATGATAAACGCAGGCAGGAAAACCGCAATGAAGCCAAGTGCCATCAGAATTTTTGTCATCATTTTTTTACTCATATTTGATGCCTCCGTAACGACGGTCGCGGCAGCCGAACTGTTCCACACATCGTTTCAGAACATCCGGTGTAAAGTCCGGCCACGCCTCCGGCACAAACTCAAGCTCCGCATACGCAATCTGCCACAGCAGATAGTTGGAGATGCGGAGTTCGCCGCTCGTACGGATCAGAAGATCCACATCCGGCATGCCGGAAGTCATAAGATACGAAGCGAATTCTTCCCCGGTAATGTCGAGGCCGATCTTTCCCGCCTGCACATCCCTGGCATACTGTTCGGCTGCCAGGACAATTTCCCGCTGCGATCCGTAATTGACTGCCATGGTAAGATTCAGACCGGTATTGGTTTTGGATTTCTCAACCGCATCATCCAGTACACGCCGGGTATCGCTCGGCAGCCGGTCCAGCTCACCAAGCATCCGCATGCGGTATCCGCGGTCAATGAATTCCTGCATATACTTTCCGAAGAAATAGGCAGGCAGTTTCATGATGTAATTTACTTCTTCCTCGCTTCGCTTCCAGTTTTCCGTCGAAAATGCGTAAAGCGTAAGATACTCAATTCCGAGTTCGCTCGCCGCAATTGCGATGGTCCGCACATTATCCGCTCCTGCAAGGTGCCCGGCCGTGCGGGGTTTCCCCTGCGCTTTGGCCCAGCGTCCGTTTCCGTCCATAATTATAGCCACATGACGGCAGCTTTTTTCCTGTTCACTCATAGCAGACAAATTATAGCATTGTTCAGGTTCTCATTTACAGTGAACCCGGTTTCAAACAAAAAAGAAAAACCGGCCGTGCCGGTTTCGAATTACTCAACTTTTGTGAATGCGTCTTTGCCAAGACCGCAGATCGGGCACATCCAGTCTTCCGGCAGATCTTCAAATGCGGTTCCTGCAGGAATGTTGTTGTCCGGATCACCGACCGCCGGATCATAAACATATCCGCACGGGCACTCGTATTTATCCATCGATTTGTCCTCCTGATATCTGAAGCATAATAGATTTCCGGGTTTTAGACAAGTTCGGCGGAAACCGGGTTCAGCTCCGCAATGCGGTCCGCATAATCCCGGATCTCATCCACATCATGCGTGACATAAATCAGGGTCATGCCGTTCTGCCGGCGGATCGCATCGAGTTCCCCGATCAGCTGTGCCCGAAGCGGTTTATCCAGGCTGCTGAACGGCTCATCCAGAAGAAGAATCTCCGGCTTGCGCACGATCGCTCTTGCGATTCCGGCCCGCTGAAGCTGACCGCCGGAAAGCGCCCCCGGATATTTGTCGAGCTGCTCTTCGATCCGCAGCAGTTTTGCGGTTTCTGCCGTCATGTGTTCGATTTCTTCGGCGGTGTAGCCAAGCCGGTGCAGACCGTAACCGATATTGTGCTTTACGCGGGTATGCGGAAACAGCGCAGCATTTTGAAACACCATTGCCATACCGCGTTCCGACGGCTGTTTTTCCGTAATGTCCCTGCCGTCCAGCAGGATCCTGCCGGAGTGCGGTTTCAAAAGACCGGCAATGATCTTAAGCATGGTTGTCTTGCCGGCACCGCTCGGCCCGCTGAGACATACCCACTCTCCCCGCTCCGCCTGAAGGGATTCCCCCTTCAGAACCGGCACATCGCCGTATTGAAATGTAATAGTTTCCGCCTGCAGATAACTCATTTTCCTGTAATCCCTGTCTGTTTTCTCCGGTTCGTCTGCCTGCCGCGGATCACCGGGCGGCGATGACGCAAAAACTGCGGTCTCAGTTTTTGATTCCGCAGTTCTTCAGATTCGCTTATTTTCCGAGAACTTCCTTCGACTTCTTTGCGGCAATTTCTTCCGCAAGCTTTGTGAACTTGTCTGTCAGCTTCTGGATTTCCTCCTGCGCATCCTTCTGGATATCCTCGTCCATGGTCTTGTCGTTCTTGATCGCCGCATTGGCTTCACGCCGGATATTACGAATCGCAACCTTCGCGTCCTCCGCATGCTTGCCGACCTTCTTTACCATCTCCTTACGGGTTTCTTCCGTCATCTGCGGTACCGTAAGCCGGATCACGCTTCCGTCATTCTGCGGTGCGATCCCGAGATTGGCAGTGTTGATCGCTTTTTCAATTTCCTTCAGGCTGGAAGGATCGTACGGCTTGATGACCAGAATCCGTCCTTCTTCCACTTTGATACCGGCAATCTGGTTCAGCGGAGTCGGGCTTCCGTAATAGTCGACATTTACATTGTTCAGCATACCGGCATTTGCCATGCCGGTGCGGATCGTCAGAAGATCCTCTTTGAGGTGTTCAATCGCCCCGTTCATCTTCTTCTCGCTGGAATCTACGATGGGATAAGTCATTTTGTTTTCCTCCTGCCTATCATCGAATTATGGTACAGACTGCAGTTCCCTGAACTGCCTTTACAAGGTTGCCCGGTTCGTTCATGTTAAACACACTCAGTTCCATCTTATTATCCATGCACATACTGATTGCGGTGCTGTCCATGACCTGAAGGCCCTTGTTCAATACATCCATATAACTGAGCTGATCGAAGCGGACCGCATTCGGGTCTTTCTTCGGATCTGCACTGTAAACTCCGTCCACGCCGTTCTTCGCCATCAGAATGACATCTGCCTTGATTTCCGAAGCACGCAGGGCTGCGGTTGTATCGGTCGAAAAATACGGTGATCCGGTTCCGCCGCCGAAAATCACGACCCGCCCTTTTTCAAGATGACGTACAGCGCGGCGGACAATAAACGGCTCTGCCACTTTATTGATATCAATGCTTGTCTGAACTCTGGTATCAAGGCCGTGGCGCTCAAAACTGGACTGAAGGGCAAGTGCATTTATGATTGTCGCCAGCATGCCCATGTTGTCACCCTGTACACGCTCGATGCCTATTTCTGTGAGATTCTTGCCGCGGATGAAGTTTCCGCCTCCGACAACAATCGCCACTTCAACGCCAAGATTCCGGATCTCGCGAATATCTTCCGCAAGGCGGTCAAGCACATTCGGGTCAAAACTGTTCCCTTCCCCGGCCAGCGCTTCGCCGCTGAGTTTCAAAAGGATACGCTTATACATGTATCACATTCCTCTGCTTTCCTGTTCCCAATTATAACATTGCCGAATCCTCCCTGCATGGAAAACAGGCGCCGCCCTGTTTCCTGGTATTTCTTTGTTTTCCCAGGCCGGATCTTTCATTAGTCAGCAGCGGAATCCCGGGGGATCCGGCACATCTTTCGGGCGTGCGTTTCGGCCCGTATCGTTAAAGACATCACCCGCAAAAAACCTGCCGCAGTTTTTCATGCGTTATGATACTCTTACAATATGGACATTATTAAGCAGACACCCGGCTCCGCCGGCAAAGAACGATACGCCGTTGTGGATATCGGTTCCAATACGATCGTGCTGATCATATATGACTCGGTACACCCGGTTCATGTACAGACCTATTATTCCGAAGCGGTCTATCTTGTCACATACAATGCCGGCGGAATCATGCAGGAAGAAGGAATCCGGAAGACCCTGGATGTGCTTGCGCGGTATAAGGCAATTCTCGCGGAAGAAAAGGTTGATCGCTGTTTTGCGTTCATCACGGAACCCTGGCGGCATCTTGAAAATACGGAATATTTTTTATCCCGGCTGCGCGAAAGCGGGTTTGATATTGACGCACTGAGCGGACGGGAAGAAGCAGTATATGATTTCTACGGCTCCCGGATCGACTGCGCGGACATCCTGAACGGAAACGCCTGTGATATCGGAGGCGGGTCTACAGAACTCATTTCCTTCCGCAACGGGGAAATCCATGAAGCGTACAGTCTGCCGGCCGGCTGTGTCCGCCTGAAAGATCTGCCGGTTACACCGGAAGTGCCGAGATCGTTTCTGAATGATTCCTTTTCAGCAGCGCCTGCCCTTCTTGATACGCCCTCTTCCGAACTGATCGGAATCGGCGGTACCTGCCGGGCATGCAGTCTGCTGTCCAAGGAGCTTTGGCCCGAACAGCCGATATCCCGCGCTTCTGTGCATACGCTTCTCAGGGGCGTTCTTGAAAACGATCCCGAAACTGTTTCCGCAATGGACCGAGTGCTTACACCGGGAAGAAAGACCGTATTTGCGCCGGGTCTCAATATGCTGGAGGAAATCATGGACGCGTATCATGCGGAACACCTCCGCATCTCTGAGGGCAGCGTGCGTGAGGGCTACCTTCTGCGCCACATTTAATTTCCGGGCATGTTCCGGGAAACCGGCCGGAAGGAGTTTCTCTTTCCATCGGTTCTGCTGGTATTTCGTTTCACGATATTTCGTAACACCGTCACAGGATTTCTGTTTTGTGTTCCATTCCCTGGACGAATTTTATTCATTATAATAATCGTAAGAAG
>CAJOLG010000137.1 GCA_905235315.1 uncultured Solobacterium sp.
GATGTCACCCTGCGGGAATACTATGCCGTGGTCAGCGGCCATCCGGAGGAGGAATCCGGACGGCTGGTAAACTATCTGAGAGAAAATCAGAATCACGCCGTCTATGTCACAAAAGACCCCGGCGGGAAAAAAGCCGTAACCAACTATGAAACCGTGGGTACCTCAAAGGAGTACAGCCTGCTCAGAGTGGAAATCGAAACCGGCCGCAAGAATCAGATCCGTGCCCAGATGAATGAAATCGGGCATCCGATCCTCGGCGATGACAAATACGGCGATATTCCCTCGCCGATCGGAAGGCTCTGCCTTCATGCCTCGGTGCTTGAATTCACGCATCCCGACACAAAAAAACCGATGCGGTTTACCGCACCGGTACCTGCTGAGTTCCGGTCGCTTATTTCGAAGAATCGATGATTCTTGTGCGCCGCACAAAATATCCGTTTGCCCGCATGACTTCACTGGCATTGTGAAGCAGGTGCGGGCTTTTTGTAATGCCGAATACCGTGCTTCCGCTGCCGGACATCAATACGCCGTCAAAACCGAGATCCAGCATGGTTTCCCGGACTTCCCGGATCTCTTCCACGAGCTCCAGGGAAACCTTCTCCAGGGAGTTGCCGAGCCGGGCGATCATTCCATCGTAATCCCCGTTTTCAAGCGCGGTTTTCATCCCGTCCACATCCGGATGCTCGATGGTATCGAAGTCGAGGGCACTGAAGGCCGCCTTTGTGCTGACTCCCCTGCGGGGCTTCACCAGCAGGATCCCGAATTCCGCCGGGCATTGAAACGGCGTCAGGATCTCCCCGATACCCTCTACCAGCGCCGGACGGTTCACCAGGCAGAACGGCACATCCGCGCCGACTTCCTTGGCGATATCGATCAGTGTCTCATACGGCAGATTGAGATGCAGGAGACGGTTGATAATGCGGATCGCAGCCGCCGCATCGGCGCTGCCTCCCGCAAGCCCGGCCTGGGTGGGAATATGTTTCAGTAAGGTGCAGGCAAAGTTCTGTTCAAAACCGCATTTTTCCTGCATGACATGAATCGCTTTGATCACGGTGTTTTTATCGTTGACCGGAAGATAGGAACGGTTCAGATTCATGGTTGTCTCTTCGGACGGAACCAGCTCCACCACATCATAGAAATCTACCGGAACCATGATCATCCGCAGATCATGATACCCGTCTTCCCTGCGCCGGACGACATCCAGGCAAAGGTTGATTTTCGCGTATGCACGCTCTCTCATTCTGCTGTCCTCCTATATGCTTCATACAGCGCCTGAAATGCGCTGACATCCAGTTCCTGCGCCCGCACGCCGCTTTCGATTCCTGCTTCCTGCAGGATCCGCTCTGCCCGTTCCGGGCTGCCGGTATACTCCTTCAGGTTGTTGTACAGCGTCTTGCGGCGCTGCTGGAAGGATGCCCGGACCAGTGCGAAGAATGCGGGGTCCGCTGATACACCCAGCCGGCGGTGAAACTGTACAACCGCACTGTCTACGTTGGGTGCGGGCGAAAATGCCGTGCGGGGAACCGTAAATAACTTCTTTACTTCATAGAGGTACTGGCTCTCTGCCGACAGTGCCCCGTAGTCCGGACTTCCGGGTTTTGCGCTGAAGCGGTCGGCCACCTCTTTCTGAATCATAACCGTAATATATTCAATTTCCTGCGGCCCCTCAAACAGTTTGAAGAGAATCGGACTTGTCACATAATACGGCAGGTTGGCGCATACCGACACCCCTTCGTACCGCTGCACAAGCTCCTGTACCGAAGCTTCAAGATCACATGCGAGAAAATCCTGCAGGATGATCTCGATATTGTCATAGCCGGCAAGCTCTTCGTTCAATACCGGCAGAAGCCGCTCATCCACCTCATAACTGCGCACATGCTTTGAACGCATGGCCAGCTGCTCGGTCAATGACCCGATGCCGGGCCCGATCTCAATGACCGCATTTTCGCAGTGCGACGCATCCGCAGCTCTTGCGACCACCGATACATCAATCAGAAAATTCTGGCCGAAGTTCTTCTTCGCCCGCAGTCCGTACGTATTCAGGATTTCTCTTGTCCGCGCAACACTTGCGATGGGCTTTTTATCCATGTCTGTTTATTCGTTCCTTTATCTGTTCTGCGGTGATCCCCCGGCGGTTCAGCATCTTCCGGAGGTATTTCGCGTTGCCTTCTCCGATATGAAACGCATCCGCGGTCCGTCTCCGCAGTTCTTCACTGCCGGCCTGCCCGACCAGGCCGAGATCATAAAACTCCGCCATGGTTACCGACTCCCCTGTATGCATGTCATTGCGGGCGGCGTATTTCAGCGCTTCCTGCAGGACCTCAAACGAGGCATGCTCGACCCCCACTTTATGTGCGGTGCGGGCATCTTCCTTCATCACATAGGCATGTTTACAGCCGGGTACCGCTTCTTCAATCGCACTGCGGATCATCTTTCCCGGCCCGTCCGGATCGGTAAAGACAATGATGCCCGGTTCTTTCGCAGCGTTTCTGATCTGTTCCATCACCCTCGCATTAATCCCGAGCCCGCCGGTAACGATGGTTTCACAGTCAAAGTATTTCTTCAGATGCGCACTGTCATGCGCTCCCTCCACCACGATTACTTCCCGGATATACGGTTTCATTTCATCTCCAGGAAGCGGCGCCAGTTGGCTTCGACCGTGTTTGCCAGTTCGGCGGTTTCCATGCCTCTGCACTCTGCCATCTTCGCCGCAATATACGGGATATTGGCCGGCTCATTGCGGGTGCCGCGCACCGGCTCGGGAGCCATGTACGGGCTGTCGGTCTCCGTAAGCAGATAGTTGATATCCATGGCGGAAACGACTTCTCTTGAATGCCTTGCGTTTTTGAAGGTCACCGGGCCGCCGAGCGAAAGATAATACCCGAGTTTGATAAATTCGTTTCCCATTTCCGCACTGCCGGAAAACGAATGCATGAGGCCATGACACCGGTGCTCCTTCAGGATATCGAAGGTATCCTGCATGGCATCACGGCTGTGCACGCATATCGGCTTGTGCAGGGCATTGGCAAGTTCAATCTGTTCAATAAACAGCTCCCGCTGTTTTGCGCGCATGACTTCTTCTTTTTCCCAGTAGTAGTCCAGCCCGATCTCTCCGATGCAGGTGCACCGGGGATCCTTCATCACATCATAGAATGATGCTTTGACTTCCGGGGTCAGGGTATTGACATCGGTCGGAAAGATCCCGCAGCTGACTTTGATATTCTGCGGATCCTGTTCGGCATATGCCATCGCCGCATATGCCTCCTCAATGGAGGTGCACATGATATTGAGCAGGGTAACGCCCTTCTCTCCGGCACGGCGGAACACCGCTTCCCGGTCTTCGTCAAACGCATCACTGAACAGATGCGCATGGCTGTCGAGGTATGTGATTTCACTCATGTTGTTATTTTCCGAGGCAGAACCGGCTGAATATCTCATCCAGCAGGTCTTCCCTGCCTGCTTCTCCTGTAATTTCCTTTAATGCGTACCACGCGTTCTGCAGATCCACCGTCACAAGATCAATCTCATCGCCTGCCTCAAGCGAGGTCTGTACCGCTTCCATATATCCCTTCGCCTGTATCGCAAGCCCGATCTGCCGCTCGTTGTTCAGCGTCTCTTCCTTCGCCGCAAGCAGGCCGTCCGCATACATGGTACGGATGCGCTCCAGCAGCGGTTCAATGTCACGGTTCAGGGCCGAGATCGAAAGCTCGCCCGGGATCGGGGTCTGATCGTTTTTGTTGTATACGATGATGCGGGACATCCCTTCCGTACGGTCGAGCAGCTTCTGATCTTCTTCCGTGATGCCGGCGGTCGCATCAATGACCACAATGACAAGATCTGCCTGTTCCAGCGCCTGAATCGACTTCTCGATTCCGATCTGCTCGATCGAATCTCCTGCCTCATGGATGCCTGCGGTATCGATGAGATTCAGCGTCAGATCATCGATATGTACCGTTCCCTCCACGAGATCCCGGGTCGTGCCCGCAATATCGGTAACGATCGCCTTGTCCTCTTCGATCAGCGCATTCAGCAGTGACGATTTCCCTACGTTGGGACGTCCGAGAATCACGGTATTCAGGCCGTTTCTCACATTGACTGCGGCCTGTGCTTTTTTAATAAGCGCGTCGGTTTCCGCAATCCACTGCCGGACCCGCGGCAGAAGTTCTTCTTCCGTCAGCTGGTGCACGTCATCGTATTCGGGATAATCAATATTCACTTCGATCATCGCCACAATTTCGCTTAATGACTCCACCAGGGGCTCCAGGAGTTTTTTCACACTTCCTTTCAGGCCGTGTACGGCAGAGCGCGCATTGACTTCATCCGAAGCCCGTACCAGATCATTGACCGACTCCGCCTGGGAGAGATCCATCTTGCCGTTGAGAAACGCCCGTTCGGTAAATTCGCCCCGGCGTGCCATGCGTGCGCCGGCCCCAAGTACTAATGAGAGTACTTTTCGTGTCACAAAGCTTCCGCCGTGCCCGCTGATCTCCACCAGATCTTCTCCGGTATACGAACGGGGTGCGCGGAATACACTGACCATCACTTCATCCACCGGCTCCCCGTTTTCGATGATCTCCCCATGGTGCAGGGAATATCCGGGCGCGTTTAAAAGATCTTTGGAAAAGATCCGGTTTACACACGGAACCGCGTCTTCTCCGCTGACCCGGATTACGGAAAGCGCCCCGCCCTGTGCGGTCGCAATTGCGGCTATCGTTTCATTCATCGCTTCAAGTGTAGCACACCCTTTGTCCAACGCCTTAACTTCTCGGCGCAAAAAACCGCTTTACCCGGACGGCAGGGTTCTGTTTATTGTTTCTCGTTCCTGTATGGGTCAATGGAGTGCAGGGTTCCTTCCCCGGACGGGGTAATCCCCGTTACTTCCAGCGAAGGATTCTTCACGCTCAGATACTTTGCGACCCGTTCAGCCTGATCTTTCAGGGACATCTCCACCGGAAGTACTCCCTGTGCTGTTTTCAGATTCAGGTACAGCTTTCCGCCTTTGCCTTCCGCAAAGGAGACTGCGGTGATATCGCGGTAGGTCAGGTCAAAGATCTTCCCCTTCGCATATCCCAGCATCCGATCTTCCAGGAAAAACGCCTGCCCGATCATCACCGCCTCATTGAATGCATTGAGATCGTTTACCCGTTTCAGCTGGCGGGATACCGAAAACTTTTCCTGGTAATACACAACCATGACGGCGAAGAGCACCAGGCCGGCCGCAATGCCGGCATACCGCATGCCCTCATTGCCGGATGAACTGTACAGAAATGCGCA
>CAJOLG010000138.1 GCA_905235315.1 uncultured Solobacterium sp.
TTCCATAGTGAAAATATTATATCATTACGCCTGCGGCGGATTCCCGTATAATGTACAGGAAAGAAGTACAGATATGAATGAAATGAATGAACTTTATTATCAGGATGCCTATCGGAACGAATTCGATGCGGTTGTGACCGCATGCGTCCGGATAAAAGACGGTTACGCCGTTGCCCTGTCACAGACCGCATTCTACCCGGAAGGAGGCGGACAGCCGGGGGACCGCGGAACCATCAATGGAATTGAAGTGTTTGACACACACGAAAAAGACGGGGTCATCCTGCATTATATGAACGAACCGCTTCCGGAAGGAACCGCCGTACACGGTGTAATCGACTGGGAGCGCCGGTTTGATCATATGCAGCAGCATTCCGGCGAACATATCTTTTCCGGTCTGGTGCATAACCTCTTCGGTTACGAAAACATCGGGTTTCATCTTGGCGAAGAAACCGTCACACTGGATTTTTCCGGGTTTCTTTCCGAGGCAGACCTGATGCGGGTGGAATATCTTGCCAACGAACGGATCTGGCGCAATACCGAAACACAGATCACCTATCCGTCCGAAGAAGAACTTGCCAGCCTGGAATTCCGCTCCAAAAAAGAACTGAGCGGAACCGTTCGGATCGTCACCTTTGAGGATGCGGATGTATGTGCATGCTGCGGAACGCATGTAAAACGCACCGGAGAAATCGGTCTCATCAAGGTGCTCTCATTTCAAAACCGGAAGAACGGGACCCGCACCGATATTGTCTGCGGCAGACGCGCACTGAATTATGTGCGTGACATCTATCAGGAAAACACCCGGATTTCCCATCTTCTTTCCGCAAATGTACGGGAAACATCCGCAGCCGTGGAACGCACGCTGAATGAACTCGGAACGCTCCGCGGACAGATTCATCAGGCATCGATGCGCTCGCTTGCGTCAAAAGCAGAAGAACTGCAGGCGGGACAGCCGCTTGCGATGCTGTTCACAGAAGGTATTGATACGCGGGATCTCAGAACATTTGCGAATCAGGTCCTTGAGGAAAAGAATATCGGTGTATGTGCTGCCTTTTCCCGTCAGGGGGATAAGTTTCAGTATGTGATCCTCAGTCATACGATGGACCTGCGTCCTGTCGGAACGTCGTTAAATGAACAGTTCAGCGGCCGCGGCGGCGGCACTGCAGAAATGGTTCAGGGTTCTCTTGTCGGCAATGAGGCAGACATTCGGAATCTGCTGGAACAGCTTATATAAAAACAAACGCCGGTTCGCTCGGAAAGAGGAATCGGCGTATTTATTTAATGACAGCCGCATCATACGGCGGGTGATCACTTGTTGGATCTGCTGTAACGCTCCACGATTTTCTGGACCAGAGGGTGCCGTACAACATCATCAGAGGTAAGCTCAATGATGGAAATCTCATCGATTCCCTGCAGGATCGAAGATGCCTCAATGAGTCCGCTCTGCTCCCCTTTTTTAAGATCCAGCTGGGTCACATCACCGGTGATCACCATCCTGGAATGAAAGCCGAGACGGGTCAGGAACATCTTCATCTGCGCACCGGTCGTATTCTGGGCCTCATCAAGAATCACAAAACTGTCATCGAGGGTCCGCCCGCGCATATAGGCAAGCGGCGCAATCTCGATCGTTCCGCGCTCCAGCAGCGCCTCTGTCTTCTCGAGGCCGAGCATGTCATGAAGCGCATCATAGAGGGGTGTCAGATACGGATCGACCTTTTCCTTCATATCACCGGGAAGAAAGCCGAGATTCTCGCCTGCCTCAACAGCAGGACGGGTCAGAACAATCCGTTTTACGTTTCCCTTTTTCAGTTCGGATACGGCTTTGATTACCGCAAGAAACGTTTTGCCGGTACCGGCAGGACCGATCGCAAATACAATCGGGCTGTCTTCCATCGCTTTTACAAACTGATACTGGCCGCGTGTTTTCGGCGCAACTGCCTTTCCGGTCAGGGTCCTTCCGATTACAGCCTGGCCGTACTGATTGAAACTGATCTGCTCATTTTTCGTAACCAGACGGCATGCATAAATGACATCCTGTTCCGAAACAAGCTGATTCTTTTTCGCAACTTCATACAGTGCAGTAAGCACATCATGAATCTGACTGTACGTATCTTCACTGCAGTCGAGAATTGTAAAGGTATTGTCGCGGAATGTAATTGTCTTGCCGAAGCATTCCTCCAGAACGCGCAGGTTGCGGTCCTCTGTTCCAGCCAGGGCCATCGCCTGCAGACCGGTCATATCTTCGAAAGTTATCGTTCTAGTGATTTCCAAAGAAACTCCCCCTTTAAACCATTTATATTCTAGCGAAATCCTGCGGTGCATGCAAAAAAAGAAGCCATTCGGCTTCTCTTTTTCATGAATCCTTACTTTCCGCGGCGTCTTGCCTTACGTGCAGCTTCGCTCTTAAGCTTGCGCTTTACGCCCGGTTTTACGTAGTATTCTCTCTTGCGTGCTTCAGCCAGCGTTCCGCTGCGGGAGACCTGACGCTTAAAGCGACGCAGTGCATCGTCCAGACTTTCCGTATCTTTGACTTCTACTCTCGGCATTCATATCCCCCCTTTCTGAATTGACAACACTAAGATAGTAACAAAAGCAATGGGAATTTGCAACGAGTTTTTAGTGATCTCCGTGCAGGATCTTATCCCCGCTGCTGGTTCCGATGCGGGATGCGCCGGCATCGATCATGCGATGGAAATCCTCTGCGGTACGGATTCCGCCGCTCGCCTTTACCCCAAGCCGGTTCCCAACCGTCTTCCGCATCAGGCTGACGTCTTCCGCAGAAGCTCCGCCGGTTGAAAACCCGGTCGATGTTTTGACATAATCCGCTCCGGCTTCCATACAGTCACGGCATGCCCGCACGATTGTTTCCTCATCAAGCAGACAGGTTTCCAGGATGACTTTCATGAGAACATCCCCGATTGCTTCCTTTACAGCGCGGATCTCATGGATGACATAGGCATCATCGCCGTCTTTCAGGCAGCCGATATTCAGCACCATATCGATTTCCTGGGCACCGCGCGCAACCGCATCCTCTGCTTCAAAAACCTTGGCGGCTTCACTCATCGCGCCGAGCGGAAATCCGATTACGGCACATACCTTCACATCACTGCCCTGCAGGATCGCGGCGGCAGTTTCAATCCGGCATGGATTGACACAGACACTTGCGGTATTCAGGCGGAGCGCTTCCTCACAGAGCCGCACAATATCTTCCCTGCCCGCGTCCGGTCTCAGAAGCGTATGGTCGATATACTTTGCGTCATTCATCAGACCGAGCTCCGAAATAATACTGCCGGATCACTTCTTTTGCGATCGCATCATCCCCGTCATACGGTTCGCGGCCGAACTCCCGGTAGATGAAGCGTTCATCTCCTTTTCCCATTATGACGATCGTATCGCCTTCGGAACACATTTCGACTGCCTGGCGGATGGCGTTATACCGGTCTTCAATAATAATGTATTGGGTTTTCTTGATTCCCCTTGCAATTTCTTCCGCGATTTCACACGGCTTCTCATCACGGGGATCATCTTCCGTCAGGATGATCATATCTGCGTAACGGTCCAGTATTTCCCCGAATTTCGGGCGTTTGACCGTATCACGCTTTCCGGCAGATCCGGTAATGGCGATAATGCGGTTTCCTTTCGGCGTAATCGCGCTTGCGTACTGGCAAAGTTTTTCGATACCGTCCGGTGTATGCGCAAAGTCAACGATCACATTGAACGGCTGTCCTTCATCGATCCGCTGAACACGTCCTTCAACCTGTGTTACATTGCGCAGATACGGCATCATCTGTGTCATCGAAATGCCGTTCTGATTCAATGCGGCAATGGAGGCCACAAGATTGTACAGATTGAATTTGGCAACCAGGTTGGTCTCAATCTCATATTCCATATTGTTGCAGCGAAGGGTAAAGATCGTACGGTCGTTCTTCAGAGTATACTGGGTAACCTGATAATCCGCTTCATGATCGATACCGTAGGTAACCACCTTGCACGGGCAGTCCTCCACAATTTTCATACCGTAGGGATCGTCCGCATTTGTTATGGCAACTGCGTCTTCCTTCAGATGATCAAACAGTTTCTTCTTTGCCTGGAAGTAATTTTCCATGGTTCCGTGATAATCCAGATGGTCATGCGTCAGATTTGTAAAGATTGCCGTGTCAAAATCAATGGAATCCACACGTCCCTGTTCGATGCCGATTGAGGACGCTTCCAGGGCACAAGCTTCGATCCCGGAGTCGACCATGTCATGGAGAATTCCGTGCAGATCATCAATGTCCGGTGTGGTCAGCAGCGGCGGCAGCTTTACATTACCGTATTCAATTGCAATGGTTCCGATATAGCCGGTCGGGCGAAAATGATTCAGAACATCGCGGATGACACAGGAAATCGTACTTTTTCCGTTGGTTCCCGTTACACCGAACATCAGCATCCTGTGGCTTGGATACCCGTAAAACGCATCGGCGACACGGTTATAAACCTCGTTTACATTTTTGACCTTGATGTATGTGATATCCGGATTGATTTCCTGCAGCGGTTCGGAGTGCACAATCACCTTCGCGCCGTTTTCGATGGCCTGCGAAACAAACCGGTGTCCGTCATTCATCATTCCCTTTTCACAGAAAAATATGGAATCCGGTCTTTTTTTCCGGCTGTCCGCCATGAGACTTTTGATTTCAATATCACCGACCTGATCAAACAAATCACTCAGCTTCATGATACTCTCTCCCTTCTGCGTATGTTCTGCC
>CAJOLG010000139.1 GCA_905235315.1 uncultured Solobacterium sp.
CGGGGACACACACGGAGGGAAGAATCAATACCTTCATATAAAAAATAGTATAGCATTGTTTGCTGTATTGAATTCGATGTAGGTTTCCACTAGAATTTACGGAGAATATAAACAGGAGGCAATTATGCTCGAAGTACTGAATCATCCTATGATTACGCATAAACTGACGCTTATGCGCGACAAAAACTGCACCACGAAGGATTTCCGTGAGAACCTGAATGAAATCGCCGAGCTGATGGCGTACGAAGTGTGCCGGGACCTTCCCACGGTACCCGTTGAGATTGAAACACCGATCGGACCGTGCACCGGCTATCAGCTGAGCAAGGAAGTTGTAATTGTTCCGATCCTGCGGGCAGGCATCGGTCTGCTTGACGGCATCCGCAAGCTGGTTCCGACAGCCAAGGTCGGGTTTGTCGGTCTGTACCGCGACGAAGAGACATTGGAACCCCATGAGTATTTTGCCAAGTTCCCGAAGGGACTTGAGGAATCGATCGTTATGATCGTAGATCCGATGCTGGCGACCGGCGGAAGCGCAGTTGCGGCAATCGACATCATGAAGAAACGCGGTGCGAAACAGATCAAGCTGGTCTGCCTGGTCGGTGTGCCGGAAGGCGTGAACGCGGTTCAGAAGGCACATCCGGATGTGGATATCTTTCTTGCGGCAATGGATGACCATCTCAATGAGGTCGGCTACATCGTGCCGGGTCTCGGAGACGCGGGCGACCGTATCTTCGGCACAAAATAAAGCAGATGGACGCTGCGGTTTACGTGGTCCGGGCGGCCGTCTATATTGCGGCATTCATTGTCAGTTTTTACGCCCTGAGCGCTCTGAATTTCAACCGTTTTGTGAAGCAGGGCTATGTTCTGCAGGCGCGGCTCCTGTACTGGATCCTGGTCCTGAGCCTTGCGTACCTGTCAGGCTCATTCGTTCTGGCCCTGATTTATATCCATTGAATCCATAACTCGTGGCAGCGGAAACCGCTGCCACTGATGTTATAATTCTTACAGCACAGAAAGGAGGCGTGTTATGAATCTCATCATCGGTGCTTTTCCGTATTTCGCGCTTCCTTTTATTATCTCGTTTTTGCTGGTGCCTGTTACCAAACGGATCGGCCTTACGCTTGGAATCTACGCGGTGGAAAACAAGCGGACGGTTCATCACGGCCGCATCGTGCGGATCGGCGGCGTGGCAATTTATATCGCATTTCTGCTTTCCCTGGCCATCCTGTGGCGCATCGACAACAAGCTCTTCGGGATTCTGGTCGGTGCCTGCTTCGTATTCATCGGCGGCCTCCTGGACGATATTTATGACCTTCCTGCGAAGATAAAGCTGCTGTTTCAGTGCATCGGCGCATTTGCGGCACTGTTTATCGGCAACCTTTCGCTGTCGGAGCTGCACATCATGTCGCTTGCCATCACAAGCCCGATTCTTGTAAAGCTGTTCTCCTTCGTCTGGCTGATCGGCATTACCAATGCCATCAATCTGATCGACGGTCTGGACGGTCTTTCTTCCGGAATCTGCACGATCGTGACCATGACGATCGGGCTGCTCGGCTTTTTTATGGGGCGGCGCGATGTGGTGATCCTTGCGCTGGTGCTTGCCGGATCGATTCTCGGCTTCCTGCCGTACAACTTCCATCCTGCGTCGGTGTTTGTCGGGGACTGCGGTGCACAGTTTATGGGGTTTATGATTGCGTCGCTGTCGCTGCTTGGCTTCAAGACCACCGCGCTCATCACGCTCGGTCTTCCGATTCTGGTTCTGTTTATACCGATTTCGGATACCCTGATTGCGATCATCCGCCGAAAGCTCAAGGGACAGAAGATCATGGAGGCGGACAAGGGCCACCTGCACCATGTTCTGATGCTGAAACTGAAGCTCGGTCACCGGAATACCGTTCTGGTGCTGTATGTGGTTACCGCGCTTTTTGCGATGGCGGCGATTCTGACCTACTTCAACCCGAAAGCCGGGATTGCGGTAATCATTCTGCTGTTTATTGCGGCGGAACTCTTCATTGAATACACCGGTATGATCAATGCGCATTTCCATCCGGTGCTCTCGCTTGTCAACCGGCTGACCGGCTGGCCTCATATGGAAGACGGGGAAGATCCGGTGGACAGCCGCATCATTTTTGAAGAACAGGAAAGCCCGGCCTCCGATGGGTCAGAACCACAGCCGGAGAACCCGGAACCGGCAAAGGAACCGGAAACGAAATCCTGAATCAGCTGCCTGCGGGCAGTTTTTTTTCGGGTTCGGCGGGGAATTTGCCAATTGCCGCTCTAAGAGGAAAGCAGGAGGGCAATTTAATGATGAATGTATATGAAGCTTCCCGGCGGCTGCTGGACGGGCGCACCCGGCCAGAGGGCATGAACTTTCCTTCGGAATGGACGGATTATATTCGCTCCCGGAGAGATGTGTATCACACCCTGCTTCCGGATTATGTCAAACCGAACATGCGTTCGGAAGCGATGTGGGTTCTGCGCGGGCGGTGCGCAAGCGGGGATGAAGTAGGGGTTCAGGTAAGCCGCGGGGATATCTGCTGGCTTGACTACGGACAGACGTTCAATCACGAGATGGGGTATCAGCACTTCGGTCTTGTGGCAGCGCTGTGCTGCGGAAAGGCGCTGATCGTTCCCATGACCAGCAATCCTGCTGCGTATGAGAAAGCCGGCGATCCGAACCGGCCGAGCGTGCATCTGATGCGGATCGGTCAGCAGCCGGGCATGAACCGGCCGTCGACCCTGTTTCTCAATGACATCCGGTTTATCAATACGGCCAGGATTCTGGAAATCCGCTCGCATATTGACCCGGACGGTCCGCTGTTCCGTGAAGTGATGCGGCGGATCAAGGCAATCCTTGCGATGCCCGGGGAGACTGACGGCAATTCTGCAGTGTGGTAAGATTCGTTTGTGGATCTTACGTACGGAACATGGCTTGTCGCGGTGTCCGGAGGACCGGACTCAATGGCGCTGCTGGATCGCTGTATCCGGGGCGGCATTTCCTGTGCCTGTGCGCATGTCAACTATCATCACCGCCCCCAGGCGGAAGAGGAAGAAGCGTATATCCGTTCGTTCTGTGAAGAGCGGGGTATCGTCTGCTTTGTGAAAAATGATCCGTTTGAATGGACCGGTAATTTTGAGGCGGCAGCCAGAGAATACCGGTATGACTGGTTTGCCCGTGTTGTTAACGAACACGGGTTTTCCGGTGTGCTGACCGCACATCATATGGATGACCTGATTGAAACCTATTTCATGCAGGAAGAAAAAGGTCTGATTCCCGATTACTACGGTTTGAAGGAAGATCGGATGATCAGCGGGGTCAGAGTGCTGAGACCGCTTCTGAATGAAACGAAGGCGCAGCTTGCGGAATACTGCCGCACCAATCATATCCGCACCTTTTATGACGAAACCAATGAGGATACCTCCCTCACCCGCAACCGGGTGCGCCATGAAATTCTGAACGGGATGTCGATGCAGGAAAAACAGATGGTCCTGCGGGAGATCGCACAGAAAAACGCGGTGCTTCAGGAACGCAGGTGCCGGGTGAACGCATGGGTGAAGGAAGGCGGTCTCAGGGCGGATGCTTACCGGACATGGGAGGAAGAAGACCGGCTTACTGCGCTGCGGGACTGCCTGGTCAAAGCGAATCTTCACCGGTCCCGCAGGGGACTGCAGGAACTGGACGGCATGATTCAAAGCGGGCAGGATATTCTGATTCCGCTTGCGGAGAAGCAGGTTCTGACTGTACGGAATGGAGAACTCACCGTAATGGAGAAGCCGGAGCCGTATTGTTATACGGTGAATGATGAAGCACAGCTGCGGGCTCTGGTTTCAGAAGATTTCCGGATCGAAGACGGAAAACCGGGCGTCAATGCGGTGACTGTTCGGGCAGAGGACTGGCCGTTAACGGTACGCAGCGTTCGGGAGGGCGATCGGATCGCACTGCGGTTCGGACATAAATCCGTCCACCGGTTTTTCATTGACCGGAAGATTCCGAAGTATGACCGGATTGTCTGGCCGGTGGTCACAAACAAGAATCATGAGGTGATCCTGGTGCCCGGTCTGGGCTGTGATATGGCTCATTATTCTATTGACCCCGGTTTTTCTGTGATACAATTATCCCGTTGTAAATGACGGAGGCCGCCATGTCAATCAGAGAGAATATCGACAAGGTTCTTGTCACGGAAGAACAGATCCGTGAACGTTCGAAAGAACTCGGAGAACAGATCACAAAAGATTATGAAAAAGAAGGGGAAGCGCCGCTTCTTGTTGCGCTGCTCCGCGGGTCCGTTCCGTTTCTTGCGGAGCTGATAAAGCATATCGACCTGGATATCCAGTATGACTTTATGGATGTCACCAGTTATGAAGGCACCATAAGCACCGGCAACGTCAAGATTCTGAAAGACCTTGACAGCCCGGTGGAAGGCAAAGACATTCTTCTTGTCGAAGATATTGTCGATACCGGCCGCACGGTGAGTGTTATCCGTACTCTGCTGGAGAACAGAGGCTGCAAAAGCGTGAAACTTGTTACGCTGCTCGACAAGCCTTCCAAGCGGATCTGTGACATAACAGCGGATTATGCGGGCTTCGAAATTGACGATTACTTTGTGGTCGGCTACGGTCTGGATTATAACCAGCATTACCGGGCACTTCCATTTGTCGGAGTATTGAAGAGTGATCAGTATTGATTTCTGTGACTGGAGTTAAATAAGCAATGCAGAATAA
>CAJOLG010000140.1 GCA_905235315.1 uncultured Solobacterium sp.
ATGAGCCGTACGTTGTGCTGAGCGCGGCCAATCAGATCTCCTCCCGGAAGGGCTTTGCGGATCTGACACAGCTGTCCGGTCTGCTTCCGGAAGATTTCCGGATGGTTCTTGTCGGGCTTAGGGAAGAGGAGATTCAGAAGCTCCCCGAACGGATTTTGGGACTTCCGCGGACTTCGGACCGGGAAGAACTGGTGAAACTGTACTCGATGGCGGATGTATTTGTGAATACGACCCATGAGGATACCTTTCCGACCGTAAACATGGAGGCGCTCTCCTGCGGCACACCGGTGGTGACCTACGATACCGGCGGATCGGCAGAGATCGTGGATGAGGCAACTGGACGGGTCGTACCCGAATATGATGTTCGTGCCCTGTGCGAAGCGGTCACGGAAACCGCAGCGCAGAAAAAAGAACGAACCACAGCATGCCGCCGGCGGGCTCTGGACCGTTATTCCATAAAACGATTTACCGATGAATATTTACAGTTGTACCATTCCGCAGCGGAACACTGAGCACCGGGTCATGCCCGGTTTTTTAATCGCTCAGGGAAAGCGATAGATCAAGCTGACTGCGGAATGGGTTCGGACTTTACGGGGCCGCTGCGGCCAGGGCGTAATGACCGGATCTCATCTAAGATCAGAGTTTCTCACATGAAGTTTTCCGGTGTCTTCTTGTTTATATGTTTCCCTGCATCTGAAATGCCGCCGGGAGTGTTTCTTCGGCGGCATTTGACTTACGCGTTATTCTGTACAGCTGCTGTTACGGCAACATTTTCGGCTCAACGCTGTCCCAGTTCTCCTCGATAAACGCCTGGATAACCGGAAGATCCGATTCTTCAAGCGGACCTGTTTTAATGTTTTCCGGAACGAACATCGCTGTGACCATCTGTTTTCCATTCTCTCCGTAATTGCCTTTATAGAGCGCCATCATGGTGAGAAGTGTGGATTCCCAGCCTTCATGCAGGACACCGCCGCTTACGAGATTGAGCGCCTCTTCTTCCAGCATCAGTTCCTTTTTCATAGGTTGATTCCTCCCTTTATCTACAGTTTATACGAATCAGTACGCAGAAATACACGCCAGTTTCCCGAAAACGGAGTAACAATATTCCGGGAAGCGGTGCGAAGTGAGATTACAGGGCCGCTTTCTTCTTCCGGAAATGCATTCCTGCAGCTGCGGCGATGCACAGAACAATGCCGGCAATCGTACAATATTCACCGATCTTCAGTCCCTGCGGCGCAAACCACATCTGAATGTCGTTTTCCCCGGCAGTGACTGCGATCCCGGTCATCCCGCCGTTGACGCAATAGGTTTTCACCGGGCTGCCGTTAAGCAGTACGGTCCATCCTCTGTCGTAGGGGACAGAGAGCACCGCAAATCCGGGCTCGGATGCCCTGAGGCCGGCACTGACATGATTTCCCTCGGCCCAGGCGCTGTAGCACTGCACTTCTTCGCTGCCCAGAAGGGCTTTGATTTCCTCATAGTCTTCCGGGTGGCAGATAATCTTATCTGTTATCTCAGAGGACATGGATTTGTCATAGTCATCATACGTAATGACACCGCCGGTATAGGTTTTCCCAAGATTGATGTAATCCAGGTTGAGATAGACGTTCCAGCTGTCTGCGTAATGACCGATCAGTTCGCTGTTCTTGAACGGAGATGCCTGATCCGGACCCGTGACTGCGTATTTGGCGGAGACCAGGGTCATGATATCCGGATTCTGAATATCGAATGTCCAGGGAAGATAGTCGATGACATTCTCTTCATCCAGCAGGATGAGATCATTCGTGCTGGCAAGATACGTGCTGTCGTACGCCATCAGGCCGCGGATATTGGCATCGAGATTGTAATTGGTGCCCATGCCGAAGTAGACGGTGTCGGGATCGATATAGTTCCGGTAGAAACTGTGTTCGTTATCCGGATCCAGCGTCAGGGTCCACTCATTGAACTGGTTCTTTTCGCCGAGAATAAACGGAATCCGGTCGGCATCTTCCTTTGTGACGGCAGACTGGGAAGGGTTGCCGTAATAGGTAAAGAAACATACCACGCAGAGTTCCAGCACCGTGCTGATCAGCAGCACCGCTTTTTTATTCTGATACAGCGCAAAGGCGTTGATCAGAATAAACGGCACACAGGCCATCAGAACAAGATATCCGTCATGAATATCCGTCACGCCGAGGATGGACGCAAAGACCGGTGGGGTGAGAATAAGCCCGGCCGCACACAGGATAGTTGTGACAACCAGCAGACTGCGGTTGATGGTCTTCAGGTGATCAAGCACCGGCAGGATCGCCGCAACCAGCAGGAAGGTCACATTGGCCAGCCAGCGGAAGGACGGTTCACTGAATCCGTGCATGACGGAGCTCAGGATCGGGACCAGGGCGACGGCCGAGATGATCAGGGTGTTGACAATGGTGATCCCGCGTTCGTTTTCCTTCGCAAACAGCTGCGGAAACAGAAGGGCGGAGACACTGCCTGCCCAGACGTAGACGGCCATCAGCTGATGGTTCGGCGTGTCATACAGATAGACGGAGGAGATGCCGTCAGGCCGGTAGGCCACCGTCGAAGTCGGGGTAAACAGCCCGCTCAGATAGTTGAGGTACGGCACAAGGCTTTCATATACCAGAACCGAACTGCGGGTTCCCACCCGGGAGTTGTGAATGATATTGAGGATCTCCGGTATGACAATGATGCCGGAAATCAGGAAACCGATGAGATAGTACCCGATCAGGATCACCGCCCGGTTCATCATGCCTTTGAGACTGCCGTATTCCTTATGCCAGCGCCAGATGAAGTAAAGGATGGTGAACAGGCTGGTCATGTAGAACAGATAATAACTGTTCAGAAACATGAAGAAGACCATGAACACAAAGAAGAAGGGTTTCCCTTCCCGGATGTACCGGTCTACCGAAAGGTAATACAGCGGCAGGAAGGCAATAAAACTCGCAAAGAACGGATCCCGCATGATCTGCAGCAGATAGGCACTGAAGGCAAACAGAAGCGGGGCGATCATGCAGGTGAAGTCTGAGGCCTTCTGATACCGGCAGTAGGCATAGAAGCCAAAGGCCGCCGTCAGAAACCGCAGGGCAGTCATCCATACGATCGCTTCGCTGTACGGGAGTTTCGTAAAGACGAAGAAGTATTCAAAGAAATCATTGAAGTAAAACAGCTTGCTGGAATAGAAGTCATTGCCGAGGAAGTTGACCCACGACCAGTACGGCAGGGTGTGATCCGTCCGGAGGGCATCCGTCATGGTGCGCAGATTTTCAAAGTTGGACGAATAGATCGTGCGCATATCCCAGCCGAGAATAAAGGCTTTGCCCGTAATAAAATACGGCACAAAGATTACAGCGCATATGACAAGTACCGCACACAACAGCCAGAGTGCGGAGGTTTTCCGGTGCTGTTTCATAGTACTGATAATTATATCCTGTTTCCGGGCTGAAATTAACTGCATACAGAACCATGGAAATCGCATAAAATCTATATATATGACAAAAGCAGCTCCTTCAAAACGAAACCGGCTGTGGTCCGACGCGGCCGGAAGAGTCCGGCTTGCGGTGTTTTTTCTTGTGCTTGTCCTGAATCTGCTCACCGTCAAGACCTCCGACGATCTCGGATATTCCATCAATAACGGCCTGCTGGATATCTTCCGGCGGGAGTATATCCAGTACATGACCTGGACCGGACGCTCGGTGGCGCATCTTTTCGCCCGGGTGTTTCTTGCCATGCCGAAAGGAATCTTTGATGTATGCAATTCTGCAGTCTTCTGTATCCTGACAGAGCTGATTGCCCGGCATGCGGCAGGCGGGAAGAAGGAAGTCTCCGGAACCCTCTATGCCTTCAGCGCACTCTGCGTCTTTCTGTTTGCGCCGCTGTTTGGACAGACCGTGCTCTGGGAGACGGGCTCCTGCAATTATCTCTGGACCACAACGATCATCCTGGCATTCCTGTATGAATACCGGAATGCGCTGCGCGAAGAACCCGAACACAGACCCTGGTTTGCGGCAATCTTCTTCCTGTTTGGCGTCGCGGCCGGCTGGACGAACGAGAATACCGGCGGGGCATGTATCCTGATGGGACTGATCCTGGTAGGGCTTTTCTGGCGGAAAACGAAGAAGATCCCGCTGTGGATGATTACCGGTCTGATCGGTGCCGTGATCGGCTTTGTCATCATGATCAAAGCACCCGGGAATGCGATCCGGGCACAGGACTTTATCAATGAAGGCGGAAAAGCCTATGTGCTGGTTCATGACCTGCGCAATACGCTGAATATATTCGGAAACCCGGAAGCCCAGCTGCCGCTCTGGCTTGCCTTTGGGGCGTCGCTTGCGGTATGTCTTAAAACCCGTGCTGACCGGGAATCTGTTCTGGTGGGATGCGGGTATGCATTCTGCGGGATGGCTGCGGTCGCCGCAATCATTCTGAGCCCGGTGCCGGTGGAATTTGACCGCTCCATGTTCGGCGCAACGATCTTTGTGATGATCGGTGTTCTGACTTTGGCATTACAGGCCGCAGAACGGACGGAACCGGGGAATCTGAAGCCGGCATTGCTGGGAATTCTATGTGCACTGTCACTGTTCCGGTATGGGCATGCAGTATTGGATCTTGGCTATACCCGGTATCAG
>CAJOLG010000141.1 GCA_905235315.1 uncultured Solobacterium sp.
CCGCGGGGCTGAGCGGGGATATGGCCGCCGGTGCCATGGCGGATCTTCTGAATGATGATACGGGGCTGCGGGGATACGCAGCTGCTGCACTGCTGAAACCGCAGAGAGGAGTGAAATCGGATGAATGACCGCGATCGGAATGAATATCCTTATATGGATGTCCTGAGAGCCCACCTGACGTATCTTCTTGAACATACAGACAAAAAGCCTCTGCTCGCCGCAATTGACGGCCGCTGTGCTTCCGGCAAGACAACCGCTGCCGGAATCCTGCAGAAGGAATACGGAGGTGCTGTTGTTCATGCGGATGATTTTTTCCTGCGGCCGGAACAGCGCACCCCTGCGCGTTATGCCGAACCGGGCGGGAATATCGACTGGGAGCGCCTGAAGGAAGAAGTGCTGGAGCCGTTAAAAGAAGGCAGGCCGGTATGTTACCGCAGATTTGACTGTTCGCGGATGTGTCTTGGGGAAGAGATCTCCGTTGTGCCGGGCGCCTTGGTGATCGTGGAAGGTTCCTATGCGCTTCATCCGGAACTTCGGCGCCTCTATGATCTGAAGATCTTCCTGGATGTCCCGTATGAAGAGCAGCTGAAGCGCATCGAGGCAAGAAGCGGACAGGAACAGCTGCAGGTGTTCATTGACCGCTGGATTCCGTTGGAAGAACGCTATTTTTCCGGCTGCGGGGTGGCGGAAGACGCAGATCTTCGCATTAATACTTCATCGGACGATGGAAATTGAGATATACTGAGAGTAAGATCTCAGTATTTTTTTTAAAAATGATTTATAGAAATAAGGAGCGATCATGAGCAAGCATAAAGAGAAGCGCTCAAAAGCGCTGCGCCAGCGGCAGAAGGAAGTGGGACAGCCGGCGATCATTTTCAGTTTTGACGGCACTGTCATGGATACGGAACAGGCAATCTTCGCCTCTTACCGGCAGATGTTTTCACAGTTCGGAAACGGGCGCCGGTTCACGGTAAAGGAAGAGGAGATGGTAATCGGCCAGCCGTCCGTAAAGATGCTGGAACAGTTTTTCCCGGACGCGGACGCCGACACGGTCATCCGGGAATACCGGCTGTATCAGCACTATCATCTTTCCGATCTGATCCAGCCGATGCCGGGGATCCGCGATTTTCTGATCTGGCTGAAGGAGAACGGCTATCCGGTTGCGATCATTTCCAGCCGGAACCGCGGATCGATTATCAATATGCTTGAGCATACCGGTCTCATGCAGTATATCGATGTCATCATCGCAAGCAGCGCAAAAGAACATGAGTTCTCGGGCAGTGAATCTCTGCGCATGGCAAGCAGGCTGCTGAAGAAAAAGGTATGCATCTACATCGGGCATACCCCGACTCATATTCTGAACGGACATATGGTGGGAACCTTTACGATCGCCTACAACAGCAATCCCAAGATGCTGTACAGAATCATTGAAGCGGGACCGGATTTCGTGACCGCAGATTACAAAGAGGTCCGCAAGCTGCTGAAAGGCCAGCCGCTCTGGCTTGCCTATGAGATCATGGACGAACAGCCGGCGGCACCTGCGGCCGAAGAACCGAGCGAACCGAAGGCTGAGCCGGAGGAGAAGCCGGCGGAAAAACCTGAAGAAAAACCGAAAGAAAAACCGAAGAAAAAGGCAGCGAAGAAACCGGCAGAACCCGAAGCCGTCGAAGAAGCTCCGGCAAAACCTGAGGAAAAACCGAAAGAAAAACCGAAGAAAAAGGCAGCGAAGAAACTGACAGAGCCCGAAGCCGTCGAAGAAGCTCCGGCAAAACCTGCACGCAGGAAACGGACTGCTGCGAAGAAACCTGCGAAGCGCCCGGCATAAGCCGGGTGTTTTCATTCTGTGCATTTTTTATGGCATTAACATATTGAAATGAGATACAATCAATACAATGCAGTTAAAGGGGAGGCAGTTTGTTATGGAAATGCAGATGGAGTTTATACGGAAACTTCCGACACCGCAGGAGCTGAAGCAGGAATTTCCGGTAGATGAATCAATTCGGAAACTGAAGGCCGAGCGTGACCGTCAGATCAAAGATATTTTCGAAGGAAGAGACAACCGCCTTCTGCTTGTGATCGGGCCCTGTTCCGCAGACCGTGAGGATGCGGTGCTGGATTATATGTACCGCCTTGCAGGACTGCAGGAAAAGGTAAAAGACCGTATCTTTATCATTCCGCGTGTTTATACAAATAAACCCCGGACGAAGGGCACCGGCTATAAGGGCATGCTGCATCAGCCGAATCCGCATAAGGAAGAGGACATGCTTGCGGGAATTATCGCAATCCGTGAAATGCATACCCGGGTTGCCAGGGAGACCGGCTTCACCTGTGCGGAGGAAATGCTCTATCCCGAGAATCACCGGTACCTCAGCGATCTTCTCAGCTATGTTGCGATCGGAGCGCGGTCCGTGGAGGATCAGCTTCACCGGATCGTTGCCAGCGGAATCGGTATTCCCGCCGGAATGAAAAACCCGACCGGCGGCGACATCTCCGTCATGATGAACGCAATCACCGCGGCCCAGAGCCCGCAGAAGTTTGTCTACCGCGGGTGGGAGGTAAGAACCAACGGAAACCCGCATGCGCATGCGATCCTGCGGGGATATGTGGACAAGTTCAACCACTCGATGCCGAACTACCATTATGAAGACCTGAGAGGACTGCTCGATCTGTATGAGGAAACCGGACTGGCTAATCCGTCGGTTCTCGTTGACTGCAACCACTCCAATTCCGGGAAACAGTATCTGGAACAGATCCGGATCGCCAAGGATGTCATGTACAGCTGCCACGTCAATCCGGATATCCGGACCATGGTAAAGGGCCTGATGATCGAAAGCTATCTCCTGGACGGCTGTCAGAAGCCGGAAGACAGCGAGTACGGTCTGTCCATTACCGATCCGTGCCTCGGCTGGGAAAAGAGCGAGCAGCTGGTGCTGGATCTTGCGGAAGCCGTGGAATTATAAAAAAGCGAAAACGGGATATGCATTCCTGCCGGACCGTACCGGCAGCGCATACCTCGTTTTTTTGCGGGACAGCGATTCTCCTTTTCGTCGTTGCGGAGCGGGATTCAGAACGCGCAGGACTATTGCCGTTCATTCATTGTAAAATAGCAGAGGAGTCTGCCACCGCGGCAGATCGTACAGGATGCGGGAATGGCCGCAGAAGGAAACAGGATAACAGGCGATATGGATGGCTATACATTGATTGATTACATAAACTGGCGCGGAGATCTTACTTTTGATGAAAATCCGTTCAACATTGTGGATAATGTGATTCTATGCGAGCTTTCCTATGTCGACTATACACCGGTGCTGCAGGCCGGAAACCCGGAAGGAATTTCCTTTTCGGAAGCGTTCCGCCGGATCAAAGAGCTCGATGCATTCCGTCTGCTTACTGCAGGCGGGGGAGATGACAGCCTGGCCCGCAAAGCAGCGGAATCCCGGCGGTTCGGGTCTGTTCTGCTGACATACTGGGCTGATGTGTTTGATCAGGATTCGATCCAGTTTTCGGCTGTTCATTTTGAACTGGATCCTGACGTGTCCTATGTGGCGTTCCGCGGTACGGACAGCAGTCTCATCGGCTGGAAAGAAGACTTCATGATGAGTTTCCGGATGATACCGGCTCAGGAGAAAGCGGTGCAGTATCTGTCGTTATCGATGCGGCAGCACCGAAAGTACTATATCGGCGGGCATTCCAAAGGCGGCAATCTTGCGGTCTATGCGGTGTCCCGGCTTTCCGAGGCGGCGCGCAGTCAGATCCTGCAGATCTTTGTGAATGACGGGCCCGGCTTCAGCCCCGATGTCTATAACACGGCAGCGATGGATTCGCTGGCGCCGATCATCACCAAACTGGTACCCGTTTACGGAATCATCGGCAGACTGTTCCACATGGAGGCAGCCCGCCGGTATATCGTAAACAGCTTCGGAAAAGGAATTCTTCAGCACGACATGATGACGTGGAAACTGAAGGGGCCGGAGTTTGACTGCGCAGAGCGGTTTGACAACGGTTCCGAAATCCTCTGCAATGCATTCACCGCCTGGGTCGCCAACGCGGATGAAGAAGCGCGGAAGGCGTTTGTCGACTGGCTGTTCGACAGTCTTTCGGCAGGCGGTGCGGTGAAGCTCGGAGACCTTGGGGTGAGGGATGTTCCGGATGTGCTGAAATCGATCCTCTCACCGAGCCCGGAGGCGAAGGATGTGGTGATCGATCTTCCGAAATCCGTGCTCAGTGAAGCGGGCAGGCAGGCGCAGGAGACCCTCCTGGAGCACCTCCAGCAGCTGCGGTCGCAGATCGCAAAACTGAAACGCACAGACAGCAGGAAGAAATGATCCGGCTTGTGGTATAACGATAAAAGAAACGGTCTGAAAGGGGGATTCTTTATGGCAGCCTGGTTCTGGATACTTTACACATCGATCATGCTGATATTTGCACTGATTCTGAAACTGAACGGCAATACGATCATGGGATGGGAGCTCTTCATCCTGCTCGGTATCCTGTTTCCGTTTCAGTACCGTGCCCGTATCCAGCATATGTCGAGAACAGCGTGGGTTTTTCTGATTGTCATGAACATACTCTTTGTTTATCTTTCCTGGCCTGCAGCGGCCTGAAAACGACTGCCGAAACAGGAAGAACAGAAAACAGCCGCAGTTCAATACACTGCGGCTGTTTCATATTCTTTATAAGCGGACCGAATCGTCTGCTCAGCCCATCATGGATTCCAGCGGTCCGGTCAGGGTGATCGTAAGCGTGAGGGATTCCCCGTTGCGCTCGACCTCCATCTCGATCTGATCCCCGACTTTTTTTGTCGCAAGGATCTTTGTGATCTCGGTATAGGTCGAAACATTGGTGCCGTCGACCGCTACGATGCGGTCATATTCTTTTACACCGGCGGCTTCCGCACCGCTGCCAGCATAGACCTGACTTACATAGACACCGGCTTTGTAATCCCCGTAATCCGAATCCAGCGTGGACAGACCGACGCCGATTGTCGGACGGGACGTGACATAGCCGTTCTCCATCAGTTCGGACGCAACTTCATATGCGGTGTTGATCGGAATCGCGAAGCCAAGTCCTTCAATGACGGTTCCGCTGCTCGTCATTCCGCTGTCTTTCGCATTGACGATGCCGACGAGTTTTCCGTTTCCGTCAAAGAGGCCGCCGCCGGAGTTTCCGGAGTTGATCGCCGCATTTGTCTGGATGAGGTTCATCGACTGATTGTTGATGACGATATCCCGGTTTGTGGCGGAGATGATGCCGTTTGTGACGGTTCCGCCGAGAGTGCCGAGCGGGTTTCCGATCACAATGGCAGTGTCGCCGACACGCAGCTGATCCGAATCGCCGATCTCCGCCGCGTCAAGGCCGCTCGCTTCAATCTTGATTACCGCGATATCGGATTTCGCATCGGTGCCGATGAGACGGGCATCATAGCTCTCGCCGCTGTATGTTTTGACCGTGATCTTCTGCGATCCTTCCACAACATGGTTGTTTGTGATGATGTAACCGTCATTGGTGATGATGACACCGGAGCCGGCCGCGGTGGAGGTATAGGTTCCTCCGAAGAGGCCGTAGCTCGTCATCGTGTTTTCTGTCTGAATCTCAACGACGGTCTTACTGGCGCTTTCCGCAACATCCTGAATGGATGTGCCGGAAGAAACAGCCGGTACGGGCATCGGAGCAGATTCCGGCTGCGGAGCAGGTGCCTGTGTTTCCGGGGCGGGTTCTGCCGCAGCGGGCTCCTGTGCCGGCGCAAGTGCCTCGGGCGCATAACCGCGCAGTGCCAGCAGGGATCCGCCATAGCCTCCCGCAAACCCAAGCAGGCATGCGAGCAGGGCGGTCAGAATCGGATGCGATTTCTTTGCCGGGGCTGCGTTCTGTGATTTGGGAACCGATGCCGGAACGGGCTTTGCGGGTTCCGCTTCCGGTTTGGGTTTGGCCGCCGGTTCTTCGTTCACCGGCTCCTGCGCCGGAACGGGTTTTACGGGTTCCGCTGACGGTTCGATGCTGGCTTCGGGTTCCGTCTTCACCGGCTCCTGTGCCGGGATGGATTCCTGTGTTTCGGGCACCGCGTCAACGGCCGGTTTCGGGGCGCCGCACTCCGTACAGAACGCACCTTTATTTTTCTGCCCGCATAACGGGCATTTCCAGATAATCGTTTTAACGTCTGTCATGTCACTTCATACCTCCTTTGATACATTTGAAACATAGCTCCTGAATGTGAACAGAATGTGAACATTTGATTAAATCCCTGCGAACGAAGGGAGCGGGCTGCCGCTATCGGCGCTTTGGCTTTACCGTCATCCCGTAAAGGGCACCGATAAAACCGCCGACGATATGGGTCAGCTGGCTGATGTTATCCGAGACAATGAATCCATTGTAAAGTTCCTGGCCGATATACAGCACCGTCACAATGATCATCGTCAGCGGGATTTCATTGTCATTCCGCGTGCCGGTGATGCTCACAAGAATGATGAAGGCAAAGACGATGCCGCTGGCTCCGAGCAGACCGGTATTCGGAAACAGAATCACATGGAGGATGCCGGTGACAACAGCCACCAGCAGGATGATCTCAAGGATTTTTTTACTGCCGTATTTTTCTTCCAGGATCGGTCCGAGCAGCAGGAACATCATCATATTGGATGCATAGTGCGAGAGGTTCTGATGCCCGAGCACGTGGGTAAACAGACGCAGATAAAACAGGGGATCTGCCAGGGATGTCCGATAACAGACGAAGAACCGGTCGCGGATCATACCGCCCGTTGCGTACGAGGCGATCAGAACGATGCCTGAAAGAAAGGCAAACCAGAGAATTACCGGCGAATTAAATCGAATGCGTTTCATAAACTGTTCATACCTCGGTGTAATTATAGCAGGTATGGGAAAAAGCAATTACGATGCCGATCCGATATCCCGGGATTCGGATACTGCTGTGGGGCAGGGCAAATTACTGCGCAAACGCTCGAAAACCTGCATGAAATGTTGCAGAATTAAATTAAAGAGGAGAAAACTATGAGAAAACTTGCAAGTATCCAGAAAGTGTGGAAACTTTCTTCCATAGAAGGAGCGGACCGCATTGAACTCGCTCACATTCTCGGGTGGCAGTGTGTTGTAAACAAAGGAAAGTTCAAAGAGGGGGATCTCTGCGTGTACTTTGAGATTGATTCCTTTCTTCCTGTCCGTCCGGAATTTGAATTTCTAAGGCCAAGTTCCTACAAAAGCAGCCCGATTCTCGGAGAAGGGTTCCGGCTCAGGACGATGAAGTTCTGCGGTGAAATCAGCCAGGGGCTTGCGATGTCACTTGAGGAAGTGGGCATTCTGTTTAAGGACAACGGCGACAACAGGCAGGATATCCGGGACTATGTATTCCGAAATCCGGACGGAACGGAAATCGAAATGATCGAGAATGTCAAAAACGCTGCGTTTTATCAGGCGATTGCGCTGGAAGGGATGGACGTTTCGGGTCTTCTCGGCGTGATTGAGTGGGAAATACCGGAACGTGCTGCGTCTGACGGAACGATCATCGGCGAGGCAAAAAAATATATTCCGGTAACGGAAGAAACGCGCATTCAGAGCGCAGCAGGTTTGCTGGAGAGTTTTTCCGGTCTGAAGTATTACATTACAACAAAACTGGATGGAACTTCGAATTCGGTATGTGTTGATTCGGAGGGGGTATTCCGGGTGTTTGGCCACAACTATGAATACAAGGACGACGGGAACTCCCGCTTTTACAGCTGGGTGAAAGCGCATAAAATCGAAGATCTTGTCCGCGGATATATGAAGAAAAAACACCTTACCGCAATGACCGTTCAGGGTGAGTTCTGCGGCGAGGGCATTCAGAAGAATCGTCTGAAGCTTTCTTCTCCAAACTGGTATTTCTTTACGATCGTGGAGGACGGAAACAGAGCCGGCCTTGAAGAGATGATGCGCTTTGCGGATTTCTGCCGGGATCAGGGAGCGGATCTCGAAATGGTTCCGGTAGAGGAAACCGGAGAGGACCTTGCGGCGGAATACAGGACGGAAGAGGCTCTGCTGGAACGGGCGGCGGAAGACAGGACAGGAATCTATAAGGGCGGTCAGCCGGAAGGCATCGTGATCCGTCCCGTGGTTCCGGTATACTCCGGAATTGTCGGAGGGGACCTGTCGATGAAGGTCGTAAACAACAAGTACCTGCTGAAGAACGGCTGACCGGCGCAGCGCGCTCTTAGTACAATATGAGAGCGGGTTTGTTGGGAACACAGGGTTCACAAAGAATCACGGATTCTTTACAATAAGGTGCGGGAGAATTCAACTATGGCAAAAAAACAGAAAAACCAGGCTGTGATCAAGCGGGTTGACGCGGCGGAAGTCCATAATGACAGCCTGAAGGAGTCCTTTACAGCGCTCCGTGAGACACGGACAAGAGATAATGAGATCCGGATGTTCGAGGAACTGCAGAAGGCAAAGCTGCTCGTTCCGGTACGCTTTGACGGCAGTCCGTCAAATCTTAAAGTTCAGTTTGTGATGATCAGCACACCGGACAAGAAAACATTCTTCCCGGCATTTACCGATGCGCAGGAAGCGGAGAAGATGACGGCTCCGGAAGGACAGAAACGGGAATTCATTGTCCGGTCACTCAAGGAATTTGAACCGATTTTCCGGGATACCCGCGGCCAGGCGGCCGGAATCGTGGTCAATCCCTTTTCTTCCAATATCGTCCTGCAGAGAGATCTGATCAGTAAGCTGAATTCCCAGAAAGCATCCGCGG
>CAJOLG010000142.1 GCA_905235315.1 uncultured Solobacterium sp.
CCTTTCATGGCGCCGGTTTCCATTCCGTTTTCTTCGAGAATCAGCACCGAAATACCATTTATGGATTCCGCTTTGCCGAGTTTTTCGGACGCATTCGCCGCAAGAGCTTTCTGTTTGGATTCCGCAACCTCTTTTTTCAGCGAAGCGTTCTCTTCCAGAAGCGTACGGATCTTTTCCTGCAGACCCTGATAATTCTTCATCTTCAGGAGTGCTGCCGTCTCATTCAGATAGTCTTCTTCACTGCGGAATGTCTCATACGCATCCATCTTGGTGATGCTTGTGATACGGCGCACACCGGACCCGATGGATTCTTCTCCGATGATCTTGAATACGCCGAGGTTGCCGGTATTTGACACATGCGTTCCGCCGCAGAATTCCTTGGAATACTCACCCATGGAAACAACCCGGACACTGTCGCCGTATTTTTCATCAAAGAGCGCAATGGCCCCGGTTTTCTTTGCTTCCTCAATCGGCAGAATCTCCGTTGTCACTTCGACATCGGCCTGGATCATCTCATTGACCAGATGTTCAATCTGTTTCAGCTGTTCGTCATTAACCTTTTCATAGTGGTTAAAGTCAAAGCGGCCGTATTCCGGACAGTTGTAAGAACCTGCCTGGGCTACATGATCGCCGAGCACGGTCCGCAGCGCACTCTGAAGCAGATGCAGGGAACTGTGGTTGGCGCGGGTTCTCTGACGTTTCGCAAAATCATATTCTCCGGTGAGAACATCCCCAATATGCAGGGTTCCTTCTTTCACCTCAATATGATGAAGCGGCTGCTGATGAGGTGCTTTCCGCACATCCGTTACCACTGCCTTAAACCCATCTCCGGTCAGAGTTCCGGTATCGGCACACTGGCCGCCGGATTCCGCATAGAAACATGTTCTGGAAAGGATCACGTCACCGCTGTCGCTGATCTCATCGGTTTTGACACCGTCCCTGAACAGGCCGATCACGGTTCCGATAGAAGTGCGGTCGGTATATCCTGTAAATTCCGAAGGCTCTTCAAAATCCATAAGGTCGGCAGACTGGCCGTGCATGGACTGCTCATTGCCGCGGGCATCTTTTGCGCGCTGTACCTGTGCCGCCATTTCACGGTCAAACCCTTCCATGTCTACGTGATAACCGGCATCTTCTGCGATTTCGGTTGTGAGTTCTTTCGGGAATCCGTAGGTATCATACAGCCGGAACACAACTTCGCCCGGGAGTGTCTTTTCCGCTTCGTGCGCTTTCAGCTGCTCGTTGAGAAGATTTTCCCCATTGGCAAGCGTACGGTGGAAGCTTTCTTCTTCCTGCTTTACAAGACGGGAAATCAGCTCGACTTTGCCCTGAAGATATGGATAGTAATCAACCATATTGTCAGCGACAACCTTCACAAGCCGATACATGAACGCACCTTCAATTCCAAGCCGGATGCCATAGCGGACAGCCCGGCGAAGGACACGGCGCAGAACATAACCGCGACCTTCATTGGAGAACATGGCACCGTCCGCAATCGCAAATGTTACCGTACGAATGTGGTCCGCAATGACGCGGTATGCCATTTTGTATTCCGGATCGGAATACGGATGTTTCGCAAAGGATTCGGTAGCGCGGATTACCGGCAGGAAGAGATCGGTATCAAAGTTGGTTTCCCCTTCCTGGATCAGTGCGACCAGCCGCTCAAGACCCATACCGGTATCAATATTCTTGTGCGGAAGTTCCTTGTATTCACTGCGGGGCATTTCACCCGGGCGGCAGTCATACTGGGAGAACACGATATTCCAGACTTCAATATACCGGTCGTTTTCAATATCATCGAAAAAGAGTTTTTCGCCCAGCCCCTCCGGATCAAATGCTGGACCGCGGTCATAATACAGTTCGGTGTCCGGTCCGCCGGGTCCTCTTCCGATTTCCCAGAAGTTGTCGTAGCTTTTGCGGATATGAGAAGGATCCATACCTACCTTTACCCACAGATTGTATGCTTCATCATCATCGGGATATACCGTGACATACATCCGTTTCGGGTCAAACCCGACCCATTCCGGGCTTGTCATAAATTCCCAGGCCCACGGAATCGCTTCCTTTTTGAAATAGTCTCCGATTGAGAAATTTCCGAGCATTTCAAAGAAAGTGTGATGGCGGGCGGTTTTCCCGACATTCTCAATATCGTTGGTACGGATCGATTTCTGCGCATTGCAGATGCGGTTGCACTTCGGCTTTTCGGTTCCGTCAAAATACTTTTTCAGAGCAGAAACGCCGGCATTGATCCATAACAGTGTCGGATCATTGTGAGGAATCAGGCTTGCGCCGGGTTCGATCATAGAGCCCTTTGAAGCAAAGAAATCCAGGAACATCTGACGTACCTGATTACCGGTAAGCTGTTTGTTTGCGGTCATAATGAATCCTCCTTCAATAAAAAAACCTGCAAAGCCTGCAGGAACGTTTTCACGCGGTACCATCCTGTTTCGCATCAAAATGCGATGCGCACTTAATTGTGCCGTTAACGCCGGCATACGGCGCGGATTGGGCGCTCTCCGAAGCAGCTTCAGAATGATCTTCCGCAAAGACTTTCACCGAATGTCTTCTCTCTGGGCCGGGTCAGATGATTCCTACTTTCCTTCATCATCAAGTTCGCAACTTATGATAACAGGATTCCGCAAAGTTTTAAAGATTAAAATCAGGTTATATCTTATTCATAATGATTGAAAGCGGATTGACGGAATCAACTATATGTAATAAAATTCACAGTGTTGTAAACACTTTCAGGGGGAATGAAAATTATTATGAAAAGATTTACAAAAATGATTCTTACTGCCCTGCTGGGCGTCAGCCTCGCAGCGTGCAGTACATCTTCCGCCAGCAGCGCTCCTGCTGCTTCCGATGACAACTCTGCACCTGCTTCTTCCGAGAATGCTTCTTCCGATAAAGTATATAACGTTGGTATCGTCCAGCTCGTACAGCATGTAGCGCTTGATGCGTCCGCTCAGGGCTTCCAGGATGAACTGACCGCACAGCTCGGAGAAGGAAACGTCGTCTTCGATTATCAGAACGCTGCCGGTGACAGCGCTACCTGCAACACAATCGTTTCCGGATTTGTTACCGAGAATGTTGATCTCATGCTTGCAATTGCAACACCTGCACTTCAGGCTGCGGCAAACGGAACAGCATCCATCCCTGTACTCGGAACTGCGATTACCGAATACGGCACCGCCCTCTCCATTGATGATTTTAACGGTACCGTCGGAACCAACGTTTCCGGCACCAGCGATCTCGCACCGCTTGATCAGCAGGCAGCAATGTTTGATGAACTGCTTCCCGACGCAGCAAAGATCGGTATCATCTACTGCTCTGCAGAAGCGAATTCCAAGTATCAGGCTGAGGTTGTTCAGAAAAAACTCGAAGAAAACGGCAAAACCGTTTCCGTCTACACATTCACCGACTCCAACGATGTTCAGGCCGTTACACAGAGAGCTGTATCTGAAAATGATGCGCTTTACATCCCGACCGACAACACCGCTGCCAGCAACACCGGTCTCATCGATGCCGTCGCTTCTGAGGCAAACGTTCCCATCATCTGCGGCGAAGAAGGAATTATGAGCGGATGCGGTATCGCAACTCTCTCCATTGACTACTATGAACTCGGTAAGACAACCGGTGCGATGGCGGCCAAGATTCTCAAGGGTGAAGCAAACGTCAGCGAAATGCCGATTGAGTACTATCAGAACCCTGTAAAAGAGTATGATGCTCAGCGCTGCGAAGCCCTTGGAATTACCGTTCCTTCGGAGTACAAGGCTGTTGAACGTCCGTAAGCCGGTTTCATCACGGTTTTAAAAATACGGGGTGTATCGCCCCGTATTTTGCTATATACTAAGTTACGTTTCCATTTGGGGGTAATAAACTATGGGTCTTAATTTCGGAAATCTGATCGGTGCATTGCCGGGAGGCATTGCACAGGGTCTGATCTGGGGTTTCATGGCATTGGGTGTTTATATCACCTTCCGCCTTCTGGATATCGCTGATCTTACGGTAGACGGTTCCTTTACGACCGGAGGTGCCGTAACCGTCATGCTGATTCTCAGCGGCGTAAAACCGATGGCTGCGATATTAGTGGCAGCGATTGCCGGTGTGCTGGCCGGTACGGTTACCGGACTTCTGCATACCGTATTCGATATTCCGGCAATTCTTTCCGGTATCCTGACACAGTTTGCGCTCTACTCCATCAATCTCGCGATTATGGGGATGTCCGCAAATAAAGGACTTCCGGTAGACAAATACCGGCTGTTTGTCACAAGCCGCAATATCCCAGCTTCGATTGTTAAGAGTCTTCTTCTGATCCTCCTGGTGATCGGTATTCTGTACTGGTATTTCGGTACGGAACACGGAAGCGCGATGCGCGCTACCGGCTCCAATCCGGAAATGTCCAAAGCACAGGGCATCAATATCAACTCGATGAAAGTCATCGGTCTTGCAATATCCAATGGATTTGTCGCAATGTCCGGCGGCCTTCTTTCCCAGTATCAGGGATTCGCAGATATCAATATGGGCCGCGGCGCTATCGTCATCGGTCTTGCGGCAGTAATTATCGGCGAAGTACTCGGTAATGCTATCCTTGGCAAACGGATGAACTTTGCCCTTCGTCTCCTCTTTGTGGCAATCGGCGGTATTATCTATTACCTCGTCATTGTTGTAGTTCTCTGGATGAAGCTCGACTCGAACTACCTCAAGCTTCTCACAGCGATTGTTGTGGCGGTATTCCTTGCTGTTCCCAACATGCAGTCAAAGATGAAGAACTCGTTCAAACGTGCCGGAAAACGCTCCGAAAAGAACACAAAGGAGGCCCTCTGATGAC
>CAJOLG010000143.1 GCA_905235315.1 uncultured Solobacterium sp.
TGAAATCGAGAACGAAGAGGGGAAATGGTATGAAATCCAGAGCGATGCCACACTGGATGACAGCGGAGCGGTTGATCTTTCCTACCGTTACAGCTGGAAAAATGACCGGGCATACATCAAGGCGGACGCAGTACAGATTCTGATCGGTGAGCGAAGCGAACAGCCGGAATTTGTGGATGTGACATTTCAGGCCGGAGACGGTGCGTTTGCGGGCGGAGAACAGACAGTCAGCTATGAACTGCCGGCCGGCGCAGATGCGATTGTGACGGAACCGCTGGGACCGGAACTATCCTTTACCGGTTTTGATATGGATCTTCATAATGTCACTGCGGACATTGAATATACTGCTCAGTACCGTGGGGTTGCGGATATTGAATTCACTTCTCTTCCGAAAACGGAGTATGAACTGAATGACCGCATTGATCTCAGGAACGGGACCGTTCAGCTTCATTATGACGATGGAACACAGGAAACAAAGCAGATTACGACCAGTAATGTCCGCGGGTATGACATGTCCGTCAGCGGGAATCAGGATGTAAGTGTTGCCATCGGCGGCCATACCGAAAGCTATGGGATCAGTGTCAGTGATGAAAAGGATGCGCAGCGCGCGAAGATCAAGGATAAGATCCTTGGCCTGATCGGTTTCTATGCCGGGAAAAGTGAATACACCGATGACCAGGTCGAACAGATTCTTGCGGTAAAACGGGAGATGGATGAAACGGTTCAGCCTTACCTGACACAGCCGGATCTTCGGTCCTTTGACACGATTCTGCGCGGCGCTTACCGCGACAAGATCAATTATGTTGTTGCGGACAACCCGTTCGGGCTTGCTGTTTCAGGGCTCTCGGTCTCCATACCGCTGGAAGAAGGTCAGCTGGAACGGCGGGACGCCGACGAAGATACCTACCGGATCTCGATTGATAAGGGCGTTCGCAGGGAAGCGGAAGAAGCGATGCGGATCTACGCGGATTATCTCGGAGAGACGGTTGTGGATACCTTTACCGTGTCGCTTGCCAAAAATATGGAGCCGATCGCAATGAACGGTCCGCTGCTTTGTACACTGACACGACCGGCAGATTCTGCCGGCGGTGATGTGTTCCTCGTGCTGAATTATACCGAAGATGGAGATGTCATTCAGTGCTATACCCGCCAGACAACCAATACGATTTCATTCATGACCGAAGGAACCGGCGAGTTCCTGCTCATGAGCATCAATACCAGCAACCAGTATATGGGAGAAGATCCGGTTGAAACGCTTACCCAGGAGTCCAACAGTGCGGATATCCGGGCTATCATTGCCAACGTGGCATTCGGTGCGCTGCTTCTTGTCCTGATTGTCTTTGCGGTAATGTATGTCCTCGGCAAACGGCGCCGCCGCAAGCATACGGAACGTCATGAAGTAAAGAAAGCGCAGTATAAGATCGACAACGAAAACCTGGAAGTTACGCAGGCGCTGGAGATTCTGAATACGGAAATGATCCGGCTTGATGAAATTCAGAAGGCGGATAAGGAACGAAACGGAACCAAAGACGATGATAAACACGACAGTGAATCTTGATCAGATCGATTTCACGGAAACGGATCCGGGAGATCTTCTGGAATCGATTCGTATCCGTGGGATCGCGATTCCGGTACAGGTTCTTCGCAGTCAGGACCGGTTCGTCTGTGTTGACGGAAACAAGCGGCTTACCGCATGCCGTCTTCTGCGAAACGAAAAACCCGGCGTTGACCGGGTTCCGGTATTCATCAAAGGGGACTATTCCAAGGCGGGATGCGCCTTCTGGGGCCCCAAGAATCATCACTGATCGATCGGAATACCTTCCGTTCGCAGAAGGTCCGGATCCGGATCGATGTAGATCGTACGATAGTTTCCAAGCTGTACCATCCCCGGTTTTGCGCCGGGGATTTTTTTGAGCTGGGAAACGGGACAGTAATTTACCGGCACACTGGAAGAATCTCTTCCTTTTGAGTAATACGCTGCCAGTCCTGCCGCAAACCGGATCACATCCTCATTGGGATCCGGATCATGAACGACGACATGGGAGCCGTGATAATCCTTGGTATGAAACCAGATATCGGATTTCCGGCTGTGATGAAACGTGAGATCTTCATTCTGAAGATTATTGCGGCCGTAACTGATGCGAACTCCCTGATATTCGGTCTCAGAGAACCCGGGTGCGTCATTCTGTTTTTTCTTTTTCCGTTTTTTGCCGGCTTTTGCGGAAAGATAACCGCCTTTGACCAGTTCCTCACGAATTCCTTCGGCTACCGCAAAATCCGCCTGTTCCAGCTGCTCGATCAGCCCTTCAAAATAGGCGATTTCCGCTTCGCAGATCCGGATCTGTTCTGCCAGGTAGACCTGGCCCTTGCGGTATTTGTGATAGCGGCTGTAGCATCGCTGTGCGTTGCGTGTTCCGTCCAGCCGGGGATCAAGCGGAATCCGGACCAAAGACCCGGTTTCATAGTCTTCCAGTTGGATCTCGGATGTACCTCGCGTATCACCGACCTGATGAATATACAGAAGATCTCCGTATGTTTTCCATTTTTCGCAGTCCAATGCTTCATCATATTCTTTCAGCAAACGCGGCAGTTTCTGTTTCTGATGTTTCAGCTCCCGGCGGGCCGTGTGATAGACGTCTCCGGAAATTTCCTTGATGCGTTCTTTTTCTTCCCGGTGATAATACAGAATATCAAATCCTTCAAATAACGGATAGGAACGGTACGTTCCTTCGGATTCAAGACGGATGCAGTGGAAGACCGGTTCCCCGTTCCGGTTGGCAATAAAGAGGGAAGAGGACGCTTCGATTTCGTCCATGACCGACGCAAAGGTCTGCCCGCGGGACATCCGGTACTCAATCTCGGAAGACAGAAACGGGGAGAACCCGGAAAACTGCTGTGTCAGGGTTCTGGCCGGATCGATTGTCTGATCTTCAAACGGATTGCGTTTGTCCTGAGGGGGAATAGGGCGGAACGGAGCGTTCGGCAGAATCATACGCTTGTTGTTTTCAAAGGGCGGAATACGCTTCATTGCGTCAATAATGGTGTTATCGCGCACAAGAAGCAGATTTGCATAGTTTCCCATGAGTTCGGCAACCAGCTGAATGACTTCCGGATCCCCGAGTTCATTGCGCCGCCGGATCTGCAGCGTGCACCATCGGTCCAGCCCGGCCTGCTGCGCACTGATAAGCATTCCGCCTTCCAGGTATTTTCTCAGCAGCATCACAAAATTTCCCGGCTCGGAAGGAGTGGGGTAGCTGCGGTTTGTGAGAAGAATCCGGTTGTATCGGGTGTGACAGGAAATGAGAAGCTGCTGCTTTCCCTGTGGTCCGTGGAGCTGAAAAAGCACCTCATACGGCGCAATCTGATAAATTTTCTGAATACGGGAAGGGAGCGCATTACTGATTTCCGGCATCAGTTTGTGTAGCAGAATTCCGTCTAATGGCATATGAAAAATTATAGCAGATGTTTCATTGACGGAACGGAAAGGTTTGCGGTAACGTAGAGCCATAGGGAGACCGGATGTATATGAAAAAAAATGGGCTGCTTATTGTCATCAGCGGGCCTTCCGGCGTCGGAAAAGGCACCGTCATCCAGGAAGTAATGAAAGATCCTGAACTGAACCTTGCGGAATCGGTATCGATGACCACCCGCGAAAAACGCGAGGGGGAGCAGGAAGGTGTGAATTATTATTATGTCACACGGGAAGAGTTTGAAAAAACCCGGGATGAAGGGGGTCTTCTCGAGTGGACGGAATTTGTGGGCAACTATTACGGTACCCCGCTTTCTGAAATCGAACGGCTTCGCAGTGAAGGACGGAATGTACTTCTGGAAATTGAAGTGGAAGGCTGTATGCAGGTCAAAAGCAAAGTTCCGGATGTGCTGACGATTTATATCGTGCCGCCTTCTCTCAAAGAACTGGAGAATCGGATCCGCGGCCGCCGTTCGGAAGCGGAGGAAATCGTCCAGCAGCGGCTTGCCAAAGCCAGCAAGGAACTGGAGATGACCGGCCAGTACCGATATGTTGTATGCAATGACGATATCCAGCTTGCGGCGGATATCATACGGGTGATCATCCGGCATCATATGGAACGGGATTTCTGAGAGAACCAAAAACAGAAACTGCTGTAATCGGCAGTTTCTTTCTGTATCGGGAATCCAGGAGGGCAGTAAAAAAGGATCTTCTCTGCAGAAAGATCCTTTTTCAGACCGGATTAACGGTTGTAGAATTCGACGATCAGTGCCTCGTTGATTTCCTGGTTCAGCTCACTGCGTTCCGGAACACGGACGTATTCGCCTTTCCTGGCTTCCTTGTCGACGGATACGAATGCCGGAGCGACATAGTTGGATTCCAGGGATTCGCCGATGACCTTCATATTCCGTGCTTCTTCACGGACTGCGATGACATCTCCCGGCTTGATCTGAGCGGAAGGGATAT
>CAJOLG010000144.1 GCA_905235315.1 uncultured Solobacterium sp.
GCAGAAGGCCAAGGTTCTCCGGTATTCCCGGACGCACGGTCCGCTTGCAGAGACGGCCGTCTTTGTCCCGTTCCTCCAGGATATCAAACCCCTCTTCAAGCTCCGGCTCCCGAAACTTCGCCGCAATCCGGCGCAGATTCTCTTCTCCCACCGTGCGGGAGCGGCTTCCATCGCGTCTTAAACAGGTTTCAAGGTCTGTTGTCACCCATACACCGATGATGAATGCGGATTCGCAAAACTGACGGATCATATTGGTCCGCACCGACCGCAGAACATTAATGCCGTCAATGACGACATTCTTTCCTTCGGACAGCCAGTCTTCTGTACGCCGGAAGACTTCGTCCCAGATGATGATGTTCGCGGCTTTATTCCGTTCGGGTTCCGTCATCCGCTCCGGATCGATTCCGTGCGCGTTCAGAAATTCCGTGGTGTACTGCAGTCCGGCATCGCCAAACCACTCCCTGCGCACCTCATCTGCGGAAGCGATCATCGCATCCGTGCGCCGCTTCGTATAGGTGCTCTTTCCGGCACCGGGAAGCCCGATCATTAAATACAGTATCGGTTTCTTCATCGCTCTGTATCCCCGCTGTTCTGTGCCTGTTCCGGAAGAATCACAAGGTTTCCCCCGGGGCAGCGCGTACGGCGCAGCCGCCCGCAGAGTTCGTCCAGTTCGTCCGGTTTCCGCAGCTGAAACAATGCCAGCACCGCTCCTGCCGGCCCTTCGGTATAGCCGCCGTAAACCTCATCCGTATGGCGGTCTGCGAGCACATATTCAAAGGGCATCCCGCCAAGCTGTTCCGCATCTTCGGGCAGCACTTCCCTCAGGGTCAGGCCTGCACTCTGTGCCAGCACTTCAAAGTATGTGATTTCCTTTAAGGTCAGGCCTTCGGGATGTGCGTTGCGGCGGGCAACGGTTTTTGACTTTGCGTCCAGCAGGCGTTTCACGTCTTCCGGTTCCATCCGTCCCCGTCCCACTTCCAGCAGGGCTGCGGTCATCATCCGCACCATGTAGCGGAGAAACCCTCTGCCTTTGTAAGAGATCGTCAGAAGATCTCCTTCCCGGGAAAAGGTGATGGATTCAATGGTTCGAACCTGATCCGGGGTTTCTTTCAGCGGATTGGAATTGAAGGAAGTGAAATCATGCGTCCCGACAAAGTACCGCGAAGCTTCCTCCATCCGCGCAACGTTTACCGGATACGGGCACTGCCAGGCAAACGGCCGGGAAAACACATCGTATTCCCCGAGATTGATGCGGTAGTCGTATTGTTTGGATTTTACGCAATAGCGCACATGAAACAGTTCGTCTTTCTTCTCCACCTTCCGGATCCGGATGTCGGAGGGAAGAAAGCCGTTGACTGCGCCCATGAGTTTGCGCTCGCCGATTTCTTTTTCGGAGTCGAACTGAAACACCTGGCCCCAGGCATTGACGCCGGCATCAGTCCGGCCGGCCGCCATGATCCGCACAGGCCCGTCAAAAATACGCTCCAGCGCAGATTCAAGATATTCCTGTACGGAATTGCCGTTTTTCTGGGTCTGCCAGCCGCAGTAATTCGCGCCGACATAGGAGACCGTGCACTTATAACGGATCATATAAACCAGGCAAGCACCGCCATGACAATCAGAATCAGCAGTGCACATATCAGCAGAAGCCAGTCCGGCCAGCTCATCTTCAGAACTTTGTATCGGGTGCGTTTCTCTCCCGGCTGGTAGCCGCGTGCTTCCATTGCGTTGGCGAGATCTTCCGCCCGCTGGAACGCACTGACAAAGAGCGGAACGATCAGGGAGAGGATCGCCCCGATCCGCTCCATGAGTTTTCCTTCCTTCAGGTCGACGCCGCGGCTTTCCTGCGCCTTGATGATCCGGTTGGTCTCATCGATGAGGTCCGGTATAAACCGCAGCGCAATGGAAATCAGCATCGCGATCTCATGCGAAGGCAGCCCGATCTTCTCAAACGGTTTGAGCAGATCTTCCAGCCCGAGCGTCATATCCAGCGGTTTGGTCGTTGCGGTAAGACAGGTCGTGATCATGATCATGAGCAGCAGCCTTACCACAATGTACAGCGTCTGAAAGATCGCATCGGAATAAATCGTTACCGGCCCGAGGGAAACCAGCGGGGTTCCGGTATGAATGACCAGAATATTGATGATGAGAAGGAATCCCAGCATAATGAGCATCGGCTTCATTGATTTCCAGATGAATCCGATACTGAGTTTCGAAAGAATAATGACAACACTGACCGCAGCGAAAATAATCGCATACCCGAGCCAGCCTGCAGGGAAGAAGATGGCAATCAGCACCATCAGCATCGCGCCGATCTTGGCGCGGGGATCCATCCGGTGAATCGGCGAATCCAGCGGCACATACCGCCCGAGCGTCAGATTACCCATGATGTTTCACCTGCTTTGCGATGCACTTCGCCAGTGACCGTATATCATTGATGTCATCGCTGACTTCAAACCCGTTTTCCTTCAGCGCATCCCGCAGACGGATCAGTGCCGGCGGAAGGATATTCAGCTCCATGCACTTGGAGGAATCCCGGAAAAAGGTTTGTACATCTTCCTGGATAACGGGTTTTCCATGGTCCATAACGACCACATCGTCGCAATAGGAAAACACCTGTTCCATATCATGTGTGATCATGATGATCGTCTTATTGTGCTTCCGGTTGAGATCCTTGAAGAGTTTCATCATCACTGCGGCACCGGTCGTATCCAGCCCTGCCGTCGGTTCATCCAGCACCAGGACTTTCGGATCCATCGCAAGGATTCCTGCGATCGCAACACGGCGCTTCTGGCCGCCGGAGAGTTCCAGCGGAGAACGCTCTTCATATTCTTTTCCAAGGCCGGTCATGCGCAGCGCTTCTTTTGCCCGGCGCTCCGCTTCCTCCTGGGTCGCCCCGAAGTTCTTCGGTCCGAATGCGACATCCTTGAGAACGGTTTCCTCAAACAGCTGGTATTCCGGAAACTGAAAAACCAGCCCGACATCCTTGCGCAGGCTCTTGAGCCCCTTCGGTTCACTGCCCGCTTTGATCTCACGGTCAAGCACATAGACCGTGCCTTCGGACGGCAGCAGCAGCGCATTGATGTGCTGCGCCAGCGTGCTCTTGCCCGAGCCGGTCTGCCCGATCAGAGCGGTGAACGCTCCGTCACGAAACGTGAGATTCGTGTCTTCCAGCGCAACAAAACGGAACGGCGTGCCGTCGCTGTAAATATGACTTACGTGTTCGAATGTAATCGGCACAGTTCTTCCACCAACCCTTCCATCGTGATTGCACGGTTCATGCTTACGCCTGCCCGGCGCAGTTCTTCTTCAAACTGCATCGCAAAGGGAAGCGCAATATTGATGCTTTTGAGTTTGTCGGCATCGGCGAAGATTTCCTCCGGCGTGCCGCACATCGCGACCGTTCCGCGGTTCATGGCAATTACATAATCGCTTGCGGTCACTTCTTCGATATCATGCGTGATTGACAGGATCGTCAGATTTCTGTCCCTGTGAAGATCACGGATCAGTTTTTTGATTTCATCCTTGCCCTGCGGGTCCAGCATACTGGTGGCCTCGTCAAATACGATCACATCCGGCCGCATTGCCAGCACACCGGCAATCGCCACCCGCTGTTTCTGGCCGCCGGACAGCCGGGTCGGTTCATGATTGAGGTATTCCGTCATCCGCACCTTGGCGGCGTATTCCTCAATGATGCCGTCCATCTCCTCCTGCGGTACACAGTGGTTTTCCAGTCCGAAGGCGATGTCATCGCGCACCGTTGAGCCGATGAACTGGTTGTCCGGATTCTGGAATACGATGCCGATCCGGTTGCGGAGCTCCCGCAGATTCTCATCATTGAGCTCCATTCCGTCGATCATGATCGTTCCGCTCTTTTTTTCAAGCAGGCCCGTGATCAGTTTGGCAACCGTGGATTTTCCGCTTCCGTTATGGCCGATAATCGTGGCATATACGCCCCGGTCCACCGAAAACGTCACGTTTTCCACTGCGTTTGTTTCCTGGTCGTAGGAAAATGTCAGATCCTTTACTTCTACCGCTTTCATCTCGCTCCTCAAAAATCCTACTAATTATATCAACGTATCCGGCTTTTACAAACATCTGTGCAGGAGAAAAGGCAGCGTCTTTAACATCCGCTGCCCTGTTCTTTCCGATGATTCCCGTTTTTGGGGATTACAGTTCGATATTGTAGCCTTCGTAGACACCTTTCAGGCAGGCGACCTGATTTGCGACATTGAAAATGTCAGACAGAATCGCGCCGTCTTCCGTGAAAATCTTGCGGCTGACCGCCGCCTCGGTATCGTTCAGCACTTCCGCCGTGTAGCCGTTATCCTCACAGATCTTTGTGAAGTCATCCAGCACTTCATGGTTTTCAAATTTTGCCTTGTGCGT
>CAJOLG010000145.1 GCA_905235315.1 uncultured Solobacterium sp.
AAAAAGTATGTCGGCCGCGGGATGCTGTTTCTGGACCTGATCCAGGAAGGCAATATGGGTCTCGTCAAAGCCGTTGAAAAATTTGATTATACAAAAGGATTCAAGTTCTCTACCTACGCAACCTGGTGGATCCGTCAGGCAATCACCCGTGCGATTGCCGATCAGGCAAGAACGATCCGGATTCCGGTTCATATGGTTGAAACAATCAATAAGCTTTCCCGCATTCAGCGGCAGCTCGTACAGGAACTCGGACGGGATCCTACCGCGGAGGAAATCAGTGCGCGGATGGACGGCATCTCTCCGGAGAAAGTACGTGAGATTCAGAAGATTGCGCTGGAACCGGTCAGCCTTGAAACGCCGATCGGCGAAGAAGATGATTCCCATCTTGGTGATTTTATCGAAGACAAAGAGGCAATGTCACCGGATGAGTATGCAAATAACCAGCTGCTCAAAGACGAGATCAACAATGTTCTTGCCGGACTGACAGAACGGGAAGAGAAAGTGCTCCGCCTCCGCTTCGGCCTTTATGACGGACGTACCCGCACACTGGAAGAAGTCGGCAAGGAATTCAACGTTACGCGTGAGCGCATCCGTCAGATCGAAGCCAAGGCGCTCCGCAAGCTGAAACATCCCACCCGCTCCAAGCGTCTGAAGGACTTCTTTGATAAATGAGTTTACGGATACGGAAGCTGGCCGATCTTGTTCATCCCGGGCTGATCCCCGCGGATATCGGAACAGACCACGGTCTGCTTCCGATTCTTCTTGTGGAACAGGGAAAAGCAGCGAAGGCCTATGCCTGCGATATTGCGGAAGGTCCGCTCTCTCAGGCCGCCGCCAATATTCAAAGCCATGGGCTTGAGGGCAAAGTGATTCCCATTCTGTCCGATGGCTTTGCGAATGTGCCGGACGATGCGGATGCGGCAATTCTTGCCGGAATGGGATCCTATACGGCAATCCGGATTCTGGAAGAAGCAGGGAGCCGGCTGTGTGCCATGAAGCAGATCATCCTGCAGGTGAATGATGATCTGTTTCTGATGCGAAGCTGGCTGAATCAAAACGGGTTTGCGATCCGGCGGGAACTTACACTGCAGGATCACGGACACTTCTATACCTTCATTGACTTCGGCGCCGAAGCACACCGGCCGTATACAGAGCGTGATTTATTATGCGGGCCGGTCGAGGCGGTGATCGATCCGGCCGGGTTTCTGACCTATGCAGAACATGAAATCAGTCGTCTCACCTTTGTGATCGGACGACGAGGAGGGGATCCTCAGGCTGAGCAGGAGCGCGCATGGTTTCAGGAAGCCTGTGAGGAAATAAAAAAACGGATCGCGGAGTGCCGGTAATGCGGCACTGCGATCCTTTTTTATTGACCGGTATTACAGAAGTTACGGGAGATGCACAAAATAAAAAACCATGACACATGCCATGATTTTACTTACTGAGTGTATTTACGGCTTTAGCCAGACGCGATTTCTGACGGGAAGCGTAGTTGCCTTTCTTGATGCCGTCGGAAACAGCCTTATCAAGAACGGAGTTTGCTTTGTCGAATGCGGCCTTGGCAGTGTCAGCGTCTTTCGCTTCAACTGCTTTCAGAACATTTTTGATCGCGTTCTTTACTTCAGTTCTCTCTGCGTTGTTCTTTGCCTGAGCCTTGGCATTTGTAAGAGCACGCTTTTTCTGAGACTTGATATTTGCCATGGAATCCTCCTTTGCGTTCAAACATATGGATTATAACAAAGGGTATTTTAAAATGCAACGCGTTTCAGCTATAATTGTCGCGGTACGGAGGCGGTTTATGGATGCTGGCAATGTGATCTTTTTCGGGACAACTGATTTTTCTGCAGCAGTGCTGGAAACCCTTGTGCAGGAGGGATATCACATCGGCGCAGTTGTTACCCAGCCGGACAAACCGGTCGGGCGAAAACATAAACTGGAAGCCTCCGAAGTGAAGCAGTATGCACTTGCACACGGAATTCCGGTTCTTCAGCCGGTCCGTCTGACTCAGGAGGCGGATTCCGTTCTTTCGCTTCATCCGGATCTCATTATCAGCTGTGCGTACGGCCAGCTGATTCCGGTTTCGATCCTTGAGGCGCCGAAATACGGATGTCTGAATATCCATCCCAGCAAGCTGCCGCGTTACCGCGGCGGAGCCCCGATCCAAAGGGCAGTTATGAACGGAGATACAGAAACCGAAGTGTGTCTGATGGAAATCGCTGCCGGTATGGACAGCGGGGTTGTATATGCCCGGATTCCGGCAGAAATCGGTCCGGACGAAACATCCTCCGAGCTGTTTGAACAGCTTAAGGAACCGGCATGTGAACTGATCCGGAGTTATCTTCCGCGTTATCTTTCCGGTGAGCTGAAGGGTGAGGTGCAGGATGAGGCCGGTGTTGTACTTGCACCGAATATCCGCCGGGAAGAAGAACAGGTCTTTTTTCAGAAAGAGCCGATCCGGAATCTGTACAATCATCTTCGCGGGCTGATGGATACTCCGCTCGGATATGGAATGATCGACGGAAAACGGATCAAAATTGCGCGTGCACGGATTGAAGAAACACAGGTTGATGAAGTACCCGGAACGATTCTCGGTTTTGCGGATCATGCGATGCGGGTTGCGGGGATCGGCGGTGTTCTGCTTGTATATGAACTGCAGATGGAAGGAAAATCCAGAATGGATGCGGACGCATTCCGCAATGGATCAGGCCGCCAGCTGATCGGAAAGGTATTTGACTGATGGATGTAATTGATCAGAGCCATATTCGTAATTTCTGCATTATTGCCCATATCGATCATGGAAAATCCACTCTCGCAGACCGGATCCTTGAATTGACGGAAACCGTCAAGGAACGGGATATGAAGGCACAGCTTCTGGATGAAATGGAGCTGGAGCGCGAGCGCGGAATTACGATCAAACTGAATGCGGTGCAGCTGAAGTATCAGGCACTGAATGGAGAAACCTATCTGTTCAACCTGATTGATACTCCGGGGCATGTTGATTTTACCTATGAGGTTTCCCGTTCGCTGGCCGCATGCGAAGGTGCGGTACTGGTCGTGGATGCGACTCAGGGGGTTCAGGCACAGACACTCGCGAATACCTATCTTGCGCTGGATAATGATCTTGAGATCATACCGGTCATCAATAAGATCGATATGAATAATGCGATGCCGGAGGAGGTCCGGAGCGAAATCGAAAATATCATCGGGCTCGACTGTTCCGATGCGCCTTTGATCTCCGCCAGAACCGGGCTGAATGTCCGCGATGTTCTGGAACAGATTGTCGAAAAGATTCCGTGTCCGAACGGAGACCCGGAAAAGCCGCTCAAAGCCCTGGTGTTTGACAGTTTTTATGACAGCTACCGCGGCGTGATTGCCCTGGTTCGGATCCGGGACGGTTCGCTTTCGGTCGGAGATAAAGTTTTGTTCATGGCAACCGGCGCGCAGTATCAGGTTACGGAAGCCGGGATCCGGAATCCAAAGGAAGTGCCGGTGCAGACCCTCCAGTGCGGAGACGTCGGATGGTTTGCGGCATCAATCAAGTCGATTCAGGATGTCCGGGTCGGTGATACGGTCACCCTGGCAAACCGGCCGGCGGATGCACCGCTGGAAGGTTATCGGAAAATGAATCCGATGGTCTACTGCGGTCTGTATCCCAGTGACGCCGCAAAATATGAGGATCTTCATGAAGCACTCGATAAACTGAAACTGAATGATGCGAGCCTGCAGTATGAGCCTGAAACATCGCAGGCGCTCGGATTTGGCTTTCGGTGTGGCTTTCTCGGGCTGCTGCACATGGATGTGATCCAGGAACGGCTGGAGCGGGAATATGATCTGGATCTGATCTGTACCGCACCTTCCGTTATTTATCACGTTTACCTTACCGACGGTTCCATGCTGGAGATCGATAACCCGGCGAAGATGCCGGACGCCTCAAAAGTCGATCATATCGAAGAACCGTATGTCAAAGCGGAGATCATGACCAATGATGCCTATATCGGGGCAGTAATGGAACTCTGCCAGAATAAGCGGGGGATCTATGTCGGGATGGATGTGATCGATACCGGGCGGAATATTCTGACCTATGAAATCCCGCTGTCTGAGATCATTTATGATTTCTTTGACCGGCTCAAGAGCTGCTCAAAAGGATATGCAAGCCTTGATTATGAGCTGATCGGCTACCGCCGGGAAGATCTCGTTCGAATGGATATTCTGCTCAACGGAGAACCGGTTGATGCGCTGTCGGTTATCATTCACCGCAGTGAAGCATATCAGAGAGGAAGCGGGATCACCATTCGTCTTAAGGAACTGATTCCGCGCCAGCAGTTCGAGATTCCGGTTCAGGCCGCAATCGGCGGAAAGGTCATTGCCAGAACCAATATCAAGTCATCAAGTCCCTTCGGAAAAATGTTCTTGCGAAGTGCTATGGAGGCGATATCTCCCGAAAGCGCAAGCTTCTGGAAAAACAGAAAGAAGGAAAGAAACGGATGAAAGCCGTCGGATCGGTTGTGATTCCGCAGGAAGCATTCATGTCGGTTCTTTCCATGGATGACAATGACCGGAAATAAAATACCTTCCCTGTATCTTCATGTGCCGTTCTGCGCGTCGGTATGCTTTTACTGTGACTTTCCGCGCCGTGTATATCAGAGCGAAGCCGCAGACCGATGGCTGGACGCGGTTGAAGCAGAACTTGCGGAAACATCGGTTTCTGATGAGCTGGAAACCATCTATATCGGCGGGGGAACACCCAGCTGCCTTTCAAGCGTACAGCTGGACCGCCTGCTGTCCATGCTGGATCCATATACCGGACATCTGCGGGAGTATACCGTGGAATGCAACCCGGAACTGAATGACGAAGAGAAGATTTCCTGCCTTGCGGCGCATGGCGTCAATCGCATCAGTATGGGACTTCAGACCGCGGATGCGTCCCTTTTGAAAACGGCAGGAAGAAGACACAGTGCCGCAGATGTGAAACGATTGGTGCACCAGATTTCCGCGTGTGGGATTTCCAACATTTCGCTCGATCTGATGTACGGACTGCCGGGACAGACGATGGAGCAGCTGGAAGAGTCAGTCTCCTTTGCGCTTTCCTGCAGCCCGGCACATCTTTCACTTTACTCGCTGACGATCGAACCCGGCAGTGTGTTTGGAAAACAGGGAATAAAACCGATCGAAGAAGATCTTGAAGCGGATATGTATGACCGCATCTGTTCTTTGCTGAAGCAAGCGGGGTATCTTCATTATGAGATTTCCAACTTCGCAAAGCCCGGCAAGGAATCGGTCCATAACACCAATGTTTGGAATTACCGCGATTTCTTGGGGATCGGGTTTGGCGCCTGGGGCAAGGATGAAACAGGGCGGTATGAACACGCATCATCTCTGAATGCGTACTGTTCGGATCCGCTTTTCAAAAACTATACTGTGCTCACGACGCAGGAAGAAATGTTTGAATGTTTAATGATGGGGCTCCGCCTGAAACAGGGCATTTCCTGTGCGGTGTTTCAGGAACGGT
>CAJOLG010000146.1 GCA_905235315.1 uncultured Solobacterium sp.
AAACTGTGCTGTACTGAAATCAGTATCAGGATTTGTAAAGAACAAATAAAGCGCATTCCATGGGTTCGTAAACGGAGGAATTAATCATGAATGCAGGTACCAGGATCATCTGCCGGGAGGGCACCGGCTTTCCGCTCGTGAAGATGTGGCTGCCGGATGACTGGCGGGAAAGCGTAACCGTAAATCCGAAAGTCATAACCGGATCGGGGGAACCGGACTTTATTACCGTGACGGCCGTTTCCAGAGATCGGTGTTCAAAGATTACCTGGCAGAGCTCATTTCACTATCGGGATGACTATCTTTCCGAACAGACAGACTGTACCGACAGCTACGGAAACATGCGGCGGCGGTTTCTCACGGCAGAGGAATTCATTGATTACCTGGCTTCCCGGGATTTCAACAGAGACTGTACCGATGTAACGGTGTTCCTTGAAAAGGACTGGGACAACAACCGGGCGCATTTTGATCAGTTTCTGAAAGATACGGTATCTTATTCCGGCAATGATCCCTACACGGCAATCGGAGATGTCTACTGTCACGGCATGCAGAGGGGGTATGCCTACCGGTACCGGGGAATGCCGCGGAAACGGCTGTATTCCCTTGCGGTCAAAGCAGTGGAGTATGCCTACTGGGCACCTGTGCCCGACAGTATCGTGCGCTCCCTGGATGACCCGTCCATGGCATCCGCTGCCGAAGCGGTTCTGGAACAGTTTCCCAATGCGCGGTATGACCGGCAGAAGAATGAATGGGTCTATACGATTGCCTGGTTCCGCGACTGGCGGATCGACCAGCGCATCATAATGGATACCCCGGAAGACCGGTTTGACGACCTGCGTCAGACCGTGCTCCGTCCGGTGGTTTCCCATGGCGTTTACTATACGGATGAACTTCGTGCAGCTACCGCAGAAACGCAGCGGCGCATCAATGAAGAAAACCGGATCAAGCGGGAGATGTACCGGAAAAACGCCCTGCAGCACCTATAAGGAAAGTGCATGACAGCGGCCCGGGAAACCCGGACCCGGGCATTGTATATGGTATTATTGTTATATATATATTTATTGTTATATATATATCTGCAGGAGGACACGGAATATGACCGCATTTCAGGGAAAGGACTTTACAGGATTCTGGGAGACCACCCCTTATTCAGAAAGCCATTATCGGGAAATCAGACCCGATGTACAGTTGATTACAGAGATTGAGGCGGAACTCGGATACCGGTTTCCGGATGCCTATGTGGATCTGATGCGCCGGCAGAACGGCGGACTTTTGAACCACCAGTTCTTCCCGTTTGAAGGGGAGGAGGAAGCCGGCATTTTCGTTACCGGCATTATGGGAATCGGCCGTACAAAGATGTATTCCCTGTGCGGTGTATTCGGCAGCCGGTACTGGATCCGGGAATGGGGCTATCCCCCGATCGGAATTGTCATTGGTCAGACCCCTTCCGCCGGACACCAGCTGATCTTCATGGATTATCGTGAATGCGGCAGTACAGGAGAACCTTCGGTTGTTCTGGTTGATCAGGAAGCGAATTATAAAATCACAGAACTGGCGCCGGATTTTGAATCCTTTATCCGGGGCCTGAGGAAAAAACAGTGAAAAATGCCTCCCTCCTGAAGTCCGGGCTGATTCGCTTTTTCGCGGGTGTGGTTCTGGTTCTGCTTGGAGGGATTCTGTTTCTTTCGGCAGGCACATTCTCCTGGTTTAACGGATGGCTTTTTCTGGGGGTTCTGTTTATTCCCATGCTGGGAGCGGGAATTGTGATGTATTTCAAAGCACCGGATCTGCTCAGAAGCCGGCTGTCAATGAAGGAAACGGAAGATGAACAGAAACAGGTGATCGGGTTCAGCGGGCTTCTGTTTATCGCGGTATTTGTGCTGGCCGGTCTGAATGAACGGTTCCACTGGACATCCCTGCCGAAGGGGCTGGTATATGCCTCCGTTGTACTCTTCCTTCTCGGATATCTTCTGTTTGCGGAAGTACTGCGGGAAAACCGGTATCTTTCACGCGTGGTCGAAGTGCAGGAAGGGCAGCAGGTGGTGGACACCGGGCTGTACGGGATTGTGCGTCATCCGATGTATCTGGCGACCGTGATTCTTTTTTTCAGTATGCCGCTGATCCTGAACAGCTGGCCGTCCTTTGTGCTGATGCTGGGATATCTTCCGATTATCGCAAAGCGGATCCGCAATGAAGAAGCGGTTCTGGAAGAACAGCTGCCCGGCTATCGGGAATATAAGAAAAAAGTGACGTGCCGCCTGATTCCGTTTGTGTGGTAAATCAGAAAACCGTCAGACATAAAGAAAGGGGAATCATTGATTCCCCTGTTTTTACAGTGGAGCTAAGGAGGATCGAACTCCTGACCCCCTGCTTGCAAAGCAGGTGCTCTCCCAGCTGAGCTATAACCCCATGTATATTTAATCCGAAGCATTCAGTGGGCCTGAATGGACTTGAACCAACGACCTCACCCTTATCAGGGGTGCGCTCTAACCACCTGAGCTACAGGCCCATCTGCTTCAGACGCTTAATCATATTACCAAAGGCATTTGGTAAAGTCAATCATAAAAACAGAGAATTTTTGAGAAAATTCTGACCCCTCTGTGAACCCTCCAAACCATCGTTTTTCAGCGCGGATTCAAAGCCCGCGGTGCGGTAACGGTTCTGCGGGGACAGCGGGGCCATTGCGGTTCCGGATGAATTCAGGCGCCCGTAAATACCCGGCGCATTGTATCAATCTGTTCGTCGGTGAGACCGCCTTTCTGAAAGAATACCCGGGCCCGTTCTTCCAGGTTCACGGTTTTCAGATCTTCGTTCTCCTGTACTTCAAACATGATTTCCATGATCGGATCGAACGAGGTTTCGATTGCGGCACGGCGCTGTTCCGGTGATGATTCTTCGGTCATACCGTAATAGTTTTCGTACGTTTTCATATAATCCGCAAGCAGTTCCTCATAGTCCGCTCCGCAAAGCGCTTCGATCAAGGCAGCGCAATACCCGGTGCGGTCTTTTCCTTCGGTGCAGAAGAAGAGGTAGGGGCCTTCTTCCTGAATCATATTGTAAAGCGCATTGGAGAGATCGGTATGGAACGCATCCGATGCGGGATTGACACCAAGCCCGATCACATGCATGGACCCTGCCTCATAAAGCCGGTCAAAGTAATCGGAATGCCAGGTATCTGCGGCCCGGAAGCCGGCGAGGGATTCCTCTGTGTCGGAGAAGTCGAGAACCGTACGGATTCCGTACTGCTCTGCGAGATCATCGACAACGTCCGCCCGGTTCATGGAACTGTTGGTCATGGTGGCGGAACGGAAGACAAGATCCGGTGCGATATTTCCGCCGGAAAGCGGCCGGAAGTTTGCGAAGATCTCCGGACTCGGGTAATCGTTGATGTCATCGGAGTGGGACTGGGCAAAGGTCTTCTGTTCGTTGAGATACCTGCCGCGCTCCTTTAACCGGAACGATACGGTTTCTCCTTCCTGAAAGCCGTAGTAATCCCAGCTTCCTTCTCCGAGGTTCAGTGCGATATTGATGCCGGGAAGACCCGGATAGGCAACCGCCACAATATGATTCGGCTTTACATAATAGCCGTCATGAAAGGGAACATCATCCAGTACGAGACCGCTGCCGAAGGTAAGCGTAAGGCTGTCGCCGAACGCGAAGCCGAGCCTGTTCATTTCTTCCAGACTGATCTGCGCCGTCGATGACCGGAAGACCGGATCCATTTCCAGGGGAATATCCTCTGTCTCAGGAATCTGCGCAGGTTCCTCTGAGACGGGTTCTTCCGGGGAGGTGGCTGTTCCGCAGGCAGATAATGCGGCACAGCCGGCCAGCAGTAACGTAAATAATATATTTCTCATAGAATTTGATCTCCTGTTATGGGAAAATTATAATCCGTTCGCAGAGGTTTCAACACCCGCCCGGAAGAAATCCGTTTACGCATATGGAGAGAATCGGGTAGAATGATGTGGCGTATACGGAGAACGGGGTTTATGGAAAGTTTTATCACCTGGTTTATGAATACGATCGGGCAGTATATTTCGAAAGAGATGGCGGTATTTCTCGTAAGTATGGTTCCGCTTGTGGAAGAGCGCGGCGGACTTCTTCTCGCCAGTATGCTGGGAATCCCGATGTGGCGGGGAATTCTGTTCTGTGTGCTCGGGAATATTCTGCCGATTCCGTTTATCCTTCTGTTTATCAAAAAGATCTTTCACTGGATGGCAGATCACCATATGTCGAAGATCGTTGTAAAAATGGAAGAGAAGGCAAAGAAAAACAAACCCAAGATCGACAAATACGGACAGCTCGGGCTTACGCTGTTTGTCGGCATCCCGCTGCCGGGAACCGGCGCGTGGACCGGCGCGCTGGTCGCTTCCCTGTTTGATATGGATCTGAAACGCGCAAGCATTTCGATTTTTCTGGGAATTATCCTTGCGGCAATTATCATGACAGCGGTTTCATACGGTGCGCTCGGCAGTCTGTTCTGATTATCGGGTTTACTTTTGATTATTTTGCGGTATAGTAGTAACAAGCCAGTCGGCAGAACAGGAATGCTCTGAGGGGATTTGTAAAAGACTTGGCAGGGAGTTCGTTTTTATTCGCATTCAGGCAACAGTGCGGAAAGGGGTCCGCGCGCCGACCGGGATGTATGAAAACGAACGCGCGAATAACGCGGACATCGGGTCTGCTTCCTTATAGCATTGCGATTCACCCCGGAAAGCTGCAGAGGCAGTTTTTCTTTTGTTCTGTTGTTATAATGAAATCATGTTGAAGTATACAGCACTGATTGTCGCGGCCGGGGCAGGCACGCGCATGGGACTCGGATACAACAAAGCCTACTACCGGATGCAGGACGGCAGAACGATCCTCGAACATACCATGGATCTTTTTCTGCAGGATTCCGACTGCGAAGAGATCGTTGTGGTGACGGATTCGGAAGATTATTATCACTACACCGGGCATGATACAGTCGGCCGGATCATCCTTGTACAGGGAGGATCCACGCGCCAGGAAAGCGTATGGAACGGCCTGTATGCGGTGCTTTCCGATACGGTATTTGTCCATGACGGTGCGCGGCCGTTTCTGCCGGCAGAGTGTCTTCAGAAGCTGAAGGAGACCATGGAAACGGAAGATGCGGCGTGCCTGATGGTTCCGTGCAAGGATACGATCAAGATTGTATCGGAAGGGCAGATTGAACAGACCCTGCCGCGCAGCACTCTGATGGCTGCCCAGACACCGCAGGCGTTCCGGACAGCACTGCTCGTTGAGTGTATGGAAAAGGCAAAGGCAGACGGCTTCTCCGCCACCGATGACTGTTCGGTTGTCGAGGCATATTCCGATCGGAAGATCCGGGTGGTCGAAGGAAGCTATGCCAACCGGAAAATAACAACTGCCGAAGATCTGTGAGCTCATCACAGATTTTTTTTGACAGTGCCGTATGAATCCATTGAAAACGGAGTAAAAAAGGTTATTTCTGTATCGCAAACCGGTGCTGATTTACGATATGATAAATCCCGTACACAGGAAGGATACGAAAAGGAGAATACCGCAATGGCGATGGCAGGTTTGAACTGGGGAATGATTCTCGGTGGCTTCGGCCTCTTTATGTTCGGTATCAAATTCATGGGGGACGGTCTGAAAGCAGTGGCCGGCGACAAACTCCGTGACTATATTCAGAAATATACGTCCAATCCGGTTTCCGGGCTTCTGATCGGTATCGTGATCACAATCATCATGCAGTCGAGCTCGGCGACTTCCGCAATCTCGATTGGTCTCGTAAGGGCCGGTCTTATGACGCTGGACCAGGCTGCAGGCATTATACTCGGTGCCACCATCGGCACTACCGTTACTTCGTTTCTCATTTCCATCAATATCGAGAAATATGCGATGTTTATC
>CAJOLG010000147.1 GCA_905235315.1 uncultured Solobacterium sp.
TCGAGAAACCTGCGGTTTTTTCCTATACTTAATACAGAAGAGAGGACTTCAGTCTGATGATTACAATTGCATATATCGGCTTCGGCGTCAGTGTGCGGGAATACCATATTCCCTATGTGGAAACCCGGGATGACGCAAGAATAAAGTATGTCTTTCGGAGAGAGCAGGATATCGCCCAGTTTGCGGCGTACGAGCCGTTCTACCCGGAAATCATCTTCACCACCGACCTGGATCGGATTCTTAACGATCCGGAAGTCGATCTCGTTACCGTCAGCGCACCGGATGCCTTCCATGTGCCGTACGCAAAACAGGTTCTCAATGCCGGCAAGCACTGCCTTGTGGAAAAACCGTTTGCGCCGACCGCCGCAGAAGCGAGAGAAGTATTCGCCCTCGCAAAGGAAAAAGGGCTGGTGTGCATGCCCAACCAGAACCGCCGGTTTGACGCGGACTTCCTGGCATTGAAAGAGGTTATTGAGAGCGGAAAGATCGGATCCGTCGTCCGTCTGGAAGGCCATTATGATTACTTCCGCCCCAACGGCTGGTATGACACTCTCGGAACGCTGTATAATCTCGGTGTTCATACCACCGACCAGATCATCGGGTACTTCGGCATGCCGGACAGCGTCCGCTATGATGTGCGCAGTATCGCCCATCCGGCAAGCGGCGATGATTACTTTGACATCGACTTCTTCTACGGCAACTCCAAGGTCACGGTCAGCACCTCCATGTGTGTTCTGATCGACCAGCCTCGCTTTATCCTGCACGGCACCAACGGCAGCTTCAGCCTGCCGCCCGTGCTTCATAACTCCGGCAGGAAGAAAACGGTCGGCCGCCATGTGATCAGCACTGCCCCGGCACCCGAAGAGCGTTGGGGAACCCTGGCGTACAAGGATTCCGAAGGCAATACCGTGCATGAGAAATGGCCGGTCGGATGCGCCCACTATGAGCGGGTTTACGACAGTCTGTTTGCGGCGATGGAAGGCCGGGAAGAAAAATGCATCAAAGATGAAGAAGTGGTGCGCGTTCTGGAAATTCTGGAAGAAGCGACCGCGGCAGCGATAGAGAATCACAGGAGGTTCGAATCATTATGAAAGAAGTATGTTTAGGCACCATTGGCTCCGGCCCGATCGTTCATCACATTCTCGACAACGTACAGCGTGTGGAGGGCGTTTCCCTCGGGGCAGTTTATTCCCGCACGATCGAACGGGCAAAACTGCTTGGCAATGAATACGGATGCACAAATGTATACGCCGATCTTGACCGCATGCTGGGGGATGAGACGATCAATACGATCTACATCGCTTCCCCGAATCTGATTCACTATGAGCAGGCAAAGAAAGCCCTGCTTGCGGGCAAGCATGTATGGTGTGAAAAGCCGTTCACCACAACCGCAGCGAAGGCAGAAGAACTGATCCGCATCGCAGAAGAAAAGGGACTGTATCTCGTAGAAACCGCCCCCACCACCTTCCTGCCGAACTACAAACTGCTGAAACTGCATCTGCCCAAAATCGGCCGCGTGCGCCTGGCACTGGGCAGCTACAGCCAGTATTCCAGCCGGTATGACAATCTGAAGAACGGGGAGCTTCCCAACATCTTCAACCCGGAGATGGCCGGGGGATGTCTTATGGACATCAACTTCTACAATGTGCTTTTATGCAATGCCCTGTTCGGAAAACCCGAGAATGCGGTCTATACCCCCAACCTCTTCCCGGAAGTCGGCTGCGATACCTCGGGCATCGCGGTTCTCAAGTATGCGGACTTCACCGCCATGTGCTCCGGCGCAAAGGATACCTGGGGAGAGAACTTCTTCCAGATTCAGGGAGAAGACGGCTATATCAAGATCGACGGAGGATCCAACGGACTTACGGAGATCACCGTCGTCGACCGGGAAGAGTCCCGCACCTTCAGTCATCAGCCGGAAACCGACCGCTGGTTCTATGAAGTGGAAGAACTGACCCGGCTGTTCCTCAACGATGAAAAAGAGGCAATCGATGCCCGCCATGAGATCATCCGCAATACCGTGGATACCATGTGTCAGCTCCGTGCCTCTGCCGGCATCCGCTTCCCGGGCGATCCGGAGTAATTCCGCCTGAAATAACCGCCAACGCACAGTCTGCGTACCTGCAGGCTGTGTTTTTTTACGCAAAACAAAAGCACTGCCGGCAGAATCCGACAGCGCTTCTGAGAGGCCTGTTCAGAACGTGATATCCTTGTTCTTCGAGAATTTCATGAATATCAGCATACTGATCACCGTCAGTACATTCAGGATGGTCGCATATGCGGCCGCCGGGCCGTCCGAGCCGCGTGATACCTGCGTGTAGATCGCAAGTGTCAGGGTGATCGTGTTCCGGTTGTACAGGATGACACCGGTAGACAGCTCCGTGATGATGGTGACCCAGCTGAGAATCGCGCCGGAGAGAACGCCGTTGGCCATCATCGGAACCGTTGCCTTGAAGAAGGCCTCGAGCTTCGAACAGCCGAGCGATATCGCCGCCTCTTCCACGGTGATCGGGATCTGCTGGAGAATCGCCACCGAGGAACGGATCGTGTACGGGATACGGCGGATACACAGCGCAACAACCATGATGAACGCAGTGCCGGTCAGAACCAGCGGTTTGTGGTTGAATGCGATAACAAGCGCAATACCGACAACAGAGCCCGGAATGATATATGGGATCATCGAAGTCGTATCGATGATGTCATTGAGCGGTGAACGGCGGCGCACAACCAGATACGCAATCAGGATCGCCAGTAAGACGACAAGCGCCAGCGCGGTCAGACCGATGGTGAAGGTGTTCTTCACCGCAAGCGGTACATCACGGGCAATCTTCTGATAACTGGTCAGCGCAAAGCCCTTGACGAAGATCTTTCCGCTGGTCTTCCGGAAGCTGCAGTACATGACATATACCTGCGGCATGAACGCAAGGAGAACGATGCCCCATGTGTAGAGATGAATCAGAACATTCTTGATTCCGGTCGCCTTCTTCGTCTCAATCGGATGAAGCGCGTTCATATGGAACTCAAAGCGGTTGCTGAGATACTTCTGGAACAGGAAGATGATCGCCGTGATGACGATTGCGATGACCGCGACCGCAGCTGCGAAGTTGTGGTCGCTTCCGGTTTCACCGAAGTACTCGTTATAGATGATGACCGGGAAGGTCTGATATCCCTGGCCGATGAGCAGCGGGGTGCCGTAGTCTGCGAATGCACGCATGAATACAAGCAGAGCTGCCGCAAGGATTGTCGGCATGCACAGAGGAATCACAACCTTGAAGAACCGTTTGACTCCGGTCACACCCATGTTTTCCGAAGCCTCCAGCAGAGAGTTGTCCACGTTTTTGAGGGCACCTGATACCAGCATATGCACCAACGGGAACAGCTGGAGCGTAAGAACGATAACGATACCGCGGAAGCCGTAGATGCTGGGGGGCTTATGCCCGATGATATCGGCAATCAGCCGCGTAATGATACCGTTGTTTCCGCGCAGCTGAACCCATGCGTACGCACCGATAAACGGAGCCGACATACAGCAGAGAACGATGATGATCTGAAGCACGGATCTGCCCTTGATCTCATACATGTTGTATAAGTATGCCAGCGGAACCCCGAGAATCAGCGCGAATGCGGTGGAAGCCAGGGACAGGCTGAAGGAATGCGCGAGTGTCGTCCCGTAATAGGGATTGGAGAAGAATTTGTTGAAATACTCAAGGGTGAAGGAGCCGTTTTTGAAGATCGACTCCAGCAGAAGGCTGAACAGCGGATAGAGCAGGAACAGGCCATACAGCGCAAGAATTGAAAGTGATATGACGGTCCATACATCAAATTTTTTCTTTTTTACGGACATATGGTTTACTCCGGCTTGTCGTTCAGTACTCCGGTGAGAATATTTGCCGAACCGTCCGCAGTAAGTACGTTGATCTTTTCACTCTTGACCGTCATGTAAATCTTCATACCCTGCGGAAGAATACTGTCGATCAGGGATTCCTGAACGATTTCCGCCTTCACGCCGCCCTTTGTGGTGACAAAGTAATGGGTGTTGAGACCGAGGAATACGGAATCATCGATGACTGCTTCGATTCCCTTTCCATCGGTGTTGATCACGAATTCCTCCGGACGGACGGAAACCTTTACATCCTGGCTGTAACGGTAGTTCTCCTGCACGTTGGTGAGTTCGGTTTCATAGCCGTTCTCCAGGCAGAGGACGGTCTTTCCGTCTTCTGCTTTCAGTTTGCCGTCAAGAATATTTGTCCGGCCGATGAACGAGGATACAAACAGGTTTGCCGGGCGCTGGTACAGCGTCTTCGGGGAACCGATCTGCTGAATCTC
>CAJOLG010000148.1 GCA_905235315.1 uncultured Solobacterium sp.
CGGCGCGAAAACATTCGGCAGGTTCTTATGCTTGTAAGAGATGCGCTTGAGGAACGTGGTTATAACGCCATTAATCAGATGGCTGGGTACCTGATCTCCAATGATCCGGCGTACATCTCATCGCATAAGAATGCCCGTTCGATCGTTCAGTCCGTTGAACGCCATGAGATTATTGAAGAGCTCGTACGCTTTTATCTGGAAGAAAACTGCAAAGAATGATTTATCTTGGTCTTGACCTCGGCAGTGTTACATGCGGTGTATCGCGCAGCGACACCGGGTTCCTTGCCAGCCCGCTGACGACATTGCGGTTCAAACCGGATGATTATGACCGTGCACTGGATCTTCTTCTGGAGCTGATTGAACAGCAGAAGCCGGACCGGATCGTACTTGGATGGCCTCTGCTTGAAAACGGAGACCGCGGGGAACGGGCGCTGATCTGTGAGGAATTTGGAAGGGTGCTGGAAGAAGAATCCGGCATTCCGGTCATCCTGCAGGATGAAAGAAACACGACCAAGGATTCCGAAGCCATTTTGATTGAAGCGGATGTTTCACGCAAAAAGCGCAAAAAAGTAATTGATCGTATGGCCGCGGTGCGTATTCTACAGTATTATCTTGATGCAGAAAACCGGAAAGGCGCGTAAACCGCCTTTCTTGTCTTATATGGAGGCTGTTTATGGTAGATAACCGAATCACGCTGTCTGATGAAAACGGACAGGAAGTTGAAATGGAAATCCTGCTTACATTTGATGATGAAGAGCACGGTGTTCATTACGTTCTGATCAGCAGTCCGGATCCGGAGGATGATACGGTTCTGGCGTATCGTTATGATGAAGAGGGCAATCTCGACCCGGTTACAGATCCCGAAGGATTTGAAATGTGCAATCAGGTTCTGAATGCCTATCTTGGAGAAGTGAATCATGGCTAAGCAGGTGAAAAAGAAAAAAAGAAAGCTCCGCATCGGAAGGCTTCTGCTGATCCTGATGATACCGGTACTCGTCATTCTCGGAACGATATTTCTGACATACAGGAACTCTCTGAAACCGGTTCAGAAAACCAGTGAGACCGTCACGTTTGTTGTGGAAAGCGGCGCCTCCACGAAGCAGGTCGCCGCGAAACTGGAAGAGGAGGGGCTGATCCGCAACGCGGATTTTGCGTATATCCATGTTCGCTCCAAGAATCTGACCGATATCAAATCCGGGACCTATACCCTGGATAAAAGCTGGAATGTGGAACAGATCTTTGAAGTGCTTAATGATCCCAATGCCGGGGAAGTCGAAACCGTCAGTGTGACGATTATTGAAGGCGATTGGGCAAAACATGTTGCGCAGAAGATCTCCGAGGTGACCAATGTCTCCTATGATGAGCTGATGTCGCTGTGGAATGACGAAGAGTACATTCGTTCCCTTATGGACCGGTATCCGTTTATTACCGAAGATGTGTTTAATCCGGATGTGCGGATCCGGCTTGAGGGCTTCCTTGCGCCGAATACCTATCTCTTTTACCCGGAAACCGATGCCAGAACTGTCACCGAGAAGATTCTCGACCAGCAGCTCAGCGTATATAACCGGTTTGCGGATCAGATTGCCGCAAGCCCGTATAATGTCCATGAACTTTATACGCTCGCATCCATTGTTCAGTATGAATCGGGTAAAGTGGATGACATGAAACTGATTGCCGGGGTTTTCTATAATCGCCTTGCCATCAATATGGCTCTGCAGTCTTCTGTAACGGTCTGCTATGCAATGGATAATGACAACGGGGAGAACTGGCTTGCCTGTGAGGCAAATGCGGATTTTGAAAGCCCGTACAACACGTATAAATATCCGGGTCTTCCGCCCGGACCGATCGTAAATGCCGGAGAAGACGCAATCGAAGCGGTGCTTAACCCCACCGAAAGTGATTACTACTATTTCATGGCAGATGTCGATACCGGCGTTGTCTATTATGCAAAGACGCTGGAGGAGCATAATGCCAATGTCGCAGCGCACACAACATATCACTGATGAAACGAAGCACGTGTGTATATCTGATCCGGGATGACAAATGGCTCATGCTGCTGCGGAATAAAAAGCAGAATGATGTCAATCACGGAAAATGGATCGGCGTCGGCGGAAAAAACGAAGGGGAAGAAACGTTTGCGCAGTGTGCGGAACGGGAAGTGTACGAAGAAACCGGATGCCGGGTAAATCGTCTCGATTATATGGGGATGGTGGACTTTCGTTACAGTTCTTCCGAACCGGAACAGATCGCTGTTTATACCTGCCGGGATTTCAGCGGGGAACCGGGGCTCTGCACCGAAGGGACCCTTGCCTGGATCGAGGAAAACCGGATTTTGGATCTTGCGCTGTGGGAAGGAGACCGGATTTTTCTGGAATATATGATCAGCGGCAGGCATCTGCCGTTTGTACTGACTCTTGAATATGATGATGCAGGCAATCTGACCAACGTTACGGAAGGAGAAACAGCCGGGTATGAATAAACCGATACTGATTGGAATTGCGGGCGGCTCCGCATCCGGAAAAACAAGTATTGCGCGCAAGATCAGGGACACCTTTTCTGATACCAGATCGGTCCTGATTCTTCGCCAGGATGACTATTACAAAGACCAGTCCAACCTTTCGATGGAGGAGCGGGTGAAAACCAATTATGATCATCCGTTTGCGTTTGACAACGACCTTCTGATCAGCCATCTGAAGAGCCTTCTGGCAGGGGTGGCAGTTGATAAACCAACCTATGACTTTGTGGTGCATAACCGTTCCGATGTTACAGAGCATCTTGAACCGGCAGATGTTATCCTGCTGGAAGGATTGTTTGTTCTTGAGGATGAAAATCTTCGTGAACTGGAAAATATCAAAGTATTTGTCGATACGGAAGCCGATATCCGGTTCATCCGCCGGCTTGTCCGGGATGTCAAGGAACGCGGAAGAGAACTTGATAATGTGGTTGACCAGTATGTAAATACCGTTCGTGTTATGCACAACATGTTTATTGAACCATCCAAACGGTATGCGGATATCATCATCCCGGAGGGAGGATCCAACGAGGTTGCGATCGACCTGCTTACCACAAAGATCGCAAGCATCATTCACTCCGAACAGCAGTAACACCATATATTCCATTCCGCACTGCCGCACCGAAATGATGGAATCGCGGGCATACTTGCGGTATAATGTATCAGTTAAAAACAGAAGGTATAAAGGAGATCGCATCGTGGATACTAACAAGGTTTATCTTACAGAAGACGGTTTAAAGAAACTGCAGAATGAATATCATGATCTGGTTCATGTACAGCGGGAAGAAGTGAAGGCGGAGCTGAAAGAAGCACGCTCTCTCGGTGACCTCTCGGAAAACGCGGATTATGATGCGGCGCGTGAGAAGCAGGCGCAGATTGAGCATCGTATCGCTGAACTCGAAGAAATGCTGAAGCATTATGAGATTATCGATACCAAGAGCGGCTCAAAAGTCGTACAGATCGGTTCCACGGTACGGCTGCAGTTCCAGGATACAAAAGAAGAGGCGGAATACTGCATCGTCGGTAAAACCGAAGCGGATCCGCTTTCCGGAAAGATTTCAAATGAAACACCGCTTGCCAAGGCAATCCTTGAGAAAAAGCCCGGCAATACGGTCGAGGTTCATGTGAAAAATCCGTATAAAGTACTGATCGTTTCCATTAAATAAAACGCGGATTTGTTCCGTTCAAACCATAAAGAATAAGCAGGAGGTTTCTTATGAAGCAGCTGCTTATTTTTTTCTGTCTGCTGGTTCTCGCGCTTGCAATCGATACGAAGTTTCTTGATCAATCCGATCTGAACGATGATCCAATCGTGATCAATGTTTCCGGTGAGGTCAAACATCCCGGCCCGGTAACCGCTTCGCCTTATACGACACTGCGTGAGATCCTGAACGAAGCAGAGCCGACAGAGAATGCCGACCTCGATACCCTGAATCCCGACATGGTTCTCAATGATCATGACGTGCTGATCGTCCCGAAGAAAAAAGAAGAGAGTGAAGCGCAGCGGATATCGATCAACACGTCCGGGATAGAAGAACTGGAAAGCCTTCCCGGAATCGGACCGTCCATTGCGCAGCGGATCCTTGATTACCGGGAGGAATACGGTCTGTTTCAGAATACGGAAGACATTATGAATGTGCCGGGAATCGGTCCGGCAAAGTATGAAAAGATCAGTGATCGCATCTGTCTTTGAACATCTGGCAGACAATGCACTTCTGCTGGTCATACCATGTGCGCTTCTGCTTTATTTTCCTTCCTATCATCTGACGGTTCTTGTACTGGGCGCTTCCTTTTACTTTGTGGCCGTATGCATTCTCTTCTTATTTCTGCTTCCGCTGCCGCAGACAGATCCTTCGATAAAAGAAGGGTATGTCCGGGAAGTAAAGGAAAACTATGTGATCGCCGAGTATCATCATTCCCGGGTCATTGTCTATACAAAGGAGATGCCGGTATATGATTCTCTGATCCGATTTGACGGG
>CAJOLG010000149.1:0-2273 GCA_905235315.1 uncultured Solobacterium sp.
ACATCTGCGCTCCACTCGCTTCCGGAGAAACGGTATACTGCCTGTTCCCCATTGCGTTCATCTTTGTCGCTGCCGGTAAAGTGGGTATGATCCCAGGTAAAGGTGCTGTACGTTCCGTCACGGCCCGGAAAGGTGAATTTACTGAGGGAGTAAATCATTTTTTCCTCTTCGGAAACCGGCACCGTGCGGTCGCCGGGGTCATATTCCACGACCATCACCTTCTCGGTTTCATCGCCTTCCACCATCTGGTTGAACACAATATCGGTATACACCTGGATTCCTGCCTCATGGCAGGCTTCCACTGCCGCAAGGTATTCTTCCATGGTGCCGTATTTGGTTGCGACAGTTCCCTTCTGATCAAACTCGCCGAGGTCATACAGATCATAAACCGCATATCCGACTTCCTCATCGCCTTTGTATCCTTTATAGGCAGGCGGCAGCCAGAGAGCTGTGATTCCTTTTTCCGCCAGGCCGGCAGCTTCCTCTTTCAGACGGTTCCACAATCCGCACCGCGGCGGAAGATACCATTCGAAGTACTGCATCATGACTCCGTTTTCCGTTTTCTTCTTTCCTGTCACAGCGTCTGCCTCCTTTTTTTCAAACTTGAAGGATATACCATATCCGGTTCTCTTGCAATAACGCCCGACAAGGCAAGATATTTGGAATCCCATAATTTATGTGCCTTGTTTTATAATATTTCTTAATTGGGAGACTGTATTTATGGCAAACGATACCCGGTTCATATCCACTATATGGCGTGTCATGGACCAGATAAAGAATACCGACCAGCTCGAAGCTGCACTCGCGGCCGATCTGGATATTTTCTGTGATGTCATGAAATGTGAAACCGGCTATTTCTGGATGAAAGGAACGAGCGATGACCGGATCTATGTGCTCGCATCGAAGTCGCCTGTCGACCAGTCAGGCATCAGTGTCCGGGTCGGGGAAGGTATTATCGGAACGGTCTTCAATCAGAAGAATTCCAAAATCATCCATAACGCAGGATCCTCTGACGGTGTACCGCAGAAAGATGATGCGCAGCTCTTCGGCAGCACCACCCTGGTTGTGCCGGTGCGCACACCGTTCGGTGCTTACGGGGTTTTACAGCTGAACGATCCGGCTGTCAGTCTGGATGAAGAAGATATCCGGCTGGTGGAAAACTGCTGTGCGCTGATCGCCCTCGATATTGAAGATAAAGGGCTTGAGTTCAAACCCAGCAAAGACCGCAGTCCGCTGGTCTCCCTGCGCGGTATTATCAAGGAATTCCAGTCCGGGGAGGAAATCCACCGGATTCTCAAAGGCATTGATCTGGATGTCTATGAAGGAGAACTGCTTGTCGTGCTCGGTGAAAGCGGCTGCGGGAAGAGCACGATGCTGAATATCATCGGCGGAATGGACCTCGCAACCGAGGGTCAGCTGATCATTGAAGGCAGCGATTTTTCCCATCCGACCGAAGATGAGCTTACCCGGTATCGCCGGGATTATATCGGATTCATCTTTCAGTCCTATAACCTGATGCCGAATCTTTCGGCGCTGGAGAATATCGAATTCATTGCGGAGATCAGTGAGCATCCGCTGTCTTCGGAAGAGATGCTCAATATGGTCGGGCTCGGCGACAAGGCGGAGAATCTCCCGTCTTCCATGAGCGGCGGCCAGCAGCAGCGTGTCTGTATTGCCCGGGCAATCGTAAAGAATCCGAAGATCATTCTGGCCGATGAACCGACCGCTGCGCTGGATTTTCATACCGGCCAGGAAGTTCTGAAACTGATTGAAAGCATTGTCCGTGACCGGAAGACCACCGTGATCATGGTTACGCACAATATTGAGATCGCCAAAATGGCCGACCGTGTCATCCGGCTGAAAGACGGTCTCATTTCCAGTGTCCGGGTAAATCTTCATCCTCTCCATGCGGAGAATCTTTCCTGGTAAGGCGGACGTTCATGCAGAAAACACAGTTCATCGATGCCATGCGAAATATCAGGAAGCGGTTCGTATCCTTCCTGTCCATCGTCTTTATCATCATGCTGGGAACCGGCGGTTTTTTCATGGCGCGCTATACGGCCCGCGGCGTCGGTTCGAGCGCGGCGGCGTTCTATAAAACCACCGCGTTCAAAGACTATGAGCTCGCCTCTTCGGTCGGCATTACGGAAGCAGATCTGGAACGGGTGCGGAACGTGGAAGGCGTTGCGGAGGCAGAAGGTGCCATCGTCCTTGACGGCCGGATGTTCAAAGAGGATATCAGTAAGGCGGTCACTCTCGTCTCCTGGACGGAT
>CAJOLG010000149.1:2316-6598 GCA_905235315.1 uncultured Solobacterium sp.
GAAACAGAATGAGTGCGCAGTCGGAGAAGATCTCTCCGAAAACTTCGGGATCGGGATCGGAGACACCATCGAACTTGAAACCGCGGATATCTATAATGTAAGCCCGCTGAATACCCGGCGCTTTCGGGTTACCGCAATTGTCGATCATCCGGATTATGTAAGAGCCAGCACAACCTGGACGGTGATCCTGCCGAAGGCGGCATTCAACCGGGAAGGTATGGAAGGCCGTTATACCAGGGCATTCGTCCTGGCGGAAAATGCGGAACAGGAAAATCTTTTCTACTCCGCCTATACGCGTTCCATCGCCCCGACAACCGAACGGCTGCGGGCAATTCTGCCTGAGCTGGAAGCGTCTTCCCTGGCCGATGCGAAACGGATTGCCAATGAACGGATCGATGCCGAATGGGCAGCAGCGGAAGCGCAGATCGCCGATGCGGAAAAACAGATTGCGGACGGCGAAGCGGAACTTGACGCGAAGCTCGCCGACGCAAGAGCACAGCTGGCATATGCCAGAGCACAGCTGGAGAGTGCCCGTCAGCAGCTGCTGAACGGTGAGGCAAGACTGCGGGATGCGGAAGCCCTGCTTGCGGCAGTCAATGAAGTCAAAGCCCTGCTCAGCGGGGTAAACAATTCCGAAATGCTGGCGTACTGCCATAATGTGATCGCATTGATCGATGCCTATGAATACGCCGCAACTCCGGAAGAGAAAGCCGCCGCCCACGCAAACCTTCTTGCGTATCTCAACGCCCCGGAAAACAGCGGATATGCCGAAGCGATCAAAGCTGTGTACGGAACCGATGTCCGGGAACAGGCGAAAAATCCGGATAATCTTCCGGCCGTCCGTGAGACGATGCGGGAATCCTGCGGGGTGATCATGTTAATGGATGCCTCGGATAACGGGATCAGCCCGGCTGATATTCTTTCCGATGTCGCCCGCCTGGATGCGTACCTTGACAACATTACAAATGCCCAGGATGATGCCTCGCGGCAGGCAGCCCGTCAGCAGCTGGCAGAGTTCGTCTCGGACCCGGATGTTCAGACCCGGCTTATGATGGCGGACTACTATCTCGGTCTCAATCTGCAGGAGATCGTGAATACCGCGGTATACAACGATTCGCTGGATGATGCCGCAATTGCGTCACTGCGTTCTGCGTTCGCAAGAGTACGGGCCGCCCGGAATACGATTCTCAATGCGGAAGCCATGGTCGCCCAGGGCCGTGCCCAGCTTAACAGCGGATGGGCCATGTATTATGACGGCCTGCGTCAGGTGCGGGAAAAAGAGCAGGAAATGGCTGCCCTGGAAGCGGAAGCGCGGCAGAAGATCGCAGATGCGAAGAAAGAGCTTGACGAAAAGATCAAAGAAGCCGAAGCACAGCTTGCGGACGCGCGCGCCCAGGTAAACAGTCTTACCGCCGGCTGGATCATTCAGGAGCGCGTGGTAAATCCGGGCTTCTTCGATGTATCCTCCAACGTTCACGCTTCGACAAACATGGGTTATGCGATGGGAGGCCTGTTCCTGATCGTTGCGGGTCTGGTCTGCTTCTCGACATTGGTCATTATCGTTGAGGAAGAGCGCAAGCTTGTCGGAACCACCAAGGCATTCGGCTTCCGAAACAATGAGATTCTTGCCAAGTATCTGATCTTCGGGGTCTCCGCCTCCGCGATCGGCGCTGTGCTCGGTATCCTGATGGGAACCGGCATCACGCTTTATGTCGAAAACCTGCTCGACGAAACCATGATGTATATTTTCCCGATCCACGGCCTGAAGATTGACTTGGGTGTTACCATTCTGGTCTGTCTCTGTGCGATACTGCTGTGCGGTCTGGTAACAGTGTTTGCCTGCAGCGGGCTTTTGAAAACATCAGCCTTCTATCTGATGAACGGCACCTCACAGCCGAATCCCCGCAAACCGAAAAAGAACACTTCCGAGGTCCTTGCCTCCAAAGGCGGATCTCTCTACTCCCGCCTTGTGATCCGCAATATGATCAACGAAAAGGCGCGCGTTCTGATCTCCATCATTATCATCGCCGGCGGATGCTGTGTCGTAGGTGTCGGTCTCTCGATGAAATTTGCATTTGAAGGGATGACGACCCATCAGCTCAGCGATGTCACCCTGTATGACTATCGGGTTGACTTTGACAGTGAGGCGGTCACGCCGGAACAGAAAGCGAAACTGGAGTCTGCGATGACTGACAATGGAATCCGGTATCTTCCGGTATCCTATACCGCTCATCTGTATGAAAAGGACAGCCAGCTGCGCGGCATGTATCTGCTCTGTACGGATTCCGAAGATCTGAATGATTTCCTGCAGGTGCGGAGTTTCCGTACCGGCAAGCCGCTGGCACTGCCGGAATCCGGAATTCTGATTCAGAACCGGCTGGAGGAATCCGACGGCATCAAAGTCGGAGAATACCTGAAAATCTATGACAGCACGCTGAAGTCGTATGAGACCGAGGTACAGGATGTCTTCCTGAATCATCTCGGACGGCTGTGCATCTGCTCGGAAAACAGTTATCGAACGATCTTCGGGACCGATCCGACAGCCAACTGCTATTACGTTCTGCTGAACGGATATGACGGAGCCGCATTCGAAAACATGCTGGCAGGGATGGACGGCGGCTTTGTCGCACAGCGTTCCAACTACTTCCTCGACAGTATGAAGGGAACCTTTATGCTGTACAACGTCATCGTTGTCATCTCGATCGGTATTGCCGTGATCATGTCATTCATTATCCTGACCAATCTCGCCAACATCTTCCTGAACCGGAAGAAGAAGGAGCTGATTGTCATGCGCATCAACGGCTTCTCGATCAAAGAGACGATCAATTATCTGACCAAGGAAACCATCATCACCTCGCTCAGCGGCCTGTTGCTGGGGATCCTGGTCGGCATTTTCATGACCCCGCCTCTTCTCAGTATTATTGAACCTTCGGACTGCACCTTTATCCGTTCCACACACTGGAACGCGTGGCTCATTGCATTCCTGCTGGAAGGCGCCTTCACCATTGTCATTAACGGAAGTGTCTTCCGGAAAGTACGTACCCTGAACTTCAGGGACATTCTGTAGTCCGTAACCGCTTTCTTTTCACAGAACCGTACTCTGATAATAAAAAGAATTTCGAAACTGTCTTCCCCTGTACTATAATCACTTGGGGCTAAATCTCATGATAAAGCTCGGAAAGGAATCTGCTATGCGCAAAACGAAAATTGTCTGTACCATTGGACCGGCAAGCGAGTCGGAAGAAGTACTTCGTGAATTATGCCTGAACGGCATGAACGTTGCCCGTCTGAACTTTTCACACGGCACCCATGAAGAACATCTTGCACGGATTGACCGGATCAAGAAAGTCAGAAAAGAACTGGGTCTTCCGATTGCGATCATGCTGGACACAAAAGGCCCGGAATTCCGGATCGGAACCTTTGAAAACGGAAAAGTGAACCTGAAGAAAGGCGAACAGTTCACCTTTACCACCGAGGAAATCATCGGGAATGATTCCATTGTTTCTGTAAGCTATAAAAATCTCGCAAATGAGCTTGCGCCGGGCGACCGCATTCTTCTGAACAATGCGCTGCTTGAGTTTGAAGTTCTTGCCGCAGAGGGGAGACGGATTATCACAAAAGTTCTGTCCGGCGGAGAGCTTTCCAACCGCAAGTCGATGAGCTTCCCCGGCAAGCATATGCAGCAGGCATATCTGTCCGAACAGGACAAGTCGGATATTGCCTTCGGAGTTGCCAATGACGTTGACTTTATCGCCTGCTCGTTTGTTTCCGTCAAACAGGATCTTGTGGATGTCCACAACCTGCTCAAATCCCTCGGAAAAGATGATTCCGTGGAACTGATTGCCAAGATCGAGAATCAGTCCGGCTATGACAATATCGATGAGATCTGTGAAGAATGCGACGGCATCATGGTTGCCCGCGGCGATATGGGTGTTGAAGTTCCGTTTGAACGTCTGCCGGCGATCCAGAAAGATCTGATCTCCCGCTGCCGTATTCTCGGCAAGCGTGTCATCACCGCTACCGAGATGCTGGAATCCATGATTCACAACCCGCGTCCGACAAGAGCCGAAACGTCTGACGTTGCCAACGCGGTATATGACGGCACCAGCGCAGTGATGCTGTCGGGAGAAACCGCAGCCGGTGCCTATCCGGTTCTTGCGGTCAAGGCCATGGCCAAGATCGCAGAAGCCGCAGAAAACACCATCAACTATAAGAAGCGTTTCTATCAGTATGATTTTCAGATCCACAATGACATGGATGCGATCTCTCATGCGACCTGCAC
>CAJOLG010000150.1 GCA_905235315.1 uncultured Solobacterium sp.
AATCTTAATTACAAAGAAAAGAGAGGAACGTCCTCTCTTTCTGCGAATTGGTTCAGTTCAGTTCCACGCCGATCCGGATACTGTCATCGTATTCCGTGATCTTTGCCTTGTATTTCTCATACAGCTCTGCCGCGTTATAGACATGGGCTTCATCCAGTTCCTTCATCGGAATGACCTTGAAGTTCACATATCCCGGATCATAGTAGGTATAGATCAGATCCGCTCTCGGATCGAGGATCTCAACGTTGACATCGTCCCCCAGCACCGTCTTCCGGATCGTCACCCCGCCGACCATACCGACGAGATTTGGCTCCTCGATCTGCGCACTCACCATGTTTCCCATGGCATAATAGACGATCGTCTTATGATCATTGACCCATTCAATGGGCTGGATCACATGCGGGTGGTTGCCGACAATGATATCCGCCCCGGCTTCCGAAAGCCGCTGGGAGAGCTCCCGCTGTTCATCATTGGCCTCCATGGAGTATTCGGTTCCCCAGTGCATTGCGACAATGACCACATCTGAGCGTTCATCAGCCTTTCGCACCTGATCCAGCAGTTCCTCCACGTGATCGGGATAGATATTGACGATATATTCATATCCCTCCGGCGGTGTCAGTCCGTTACAGCCGTACGTCCATGACAGGAAGGTATAGGTGATGCCGTTGATCTCATACACATCCAGGCGGTCATGGTCTTCCTGGGAGTTATAGGTGCCTGCCATATGGACGCCGTGCTCCGCTTCCTGCCTCTTCCAGTATTCTGTGGAGCGTTCAATGCCGGTCAGTCCCTGATCCAGCGAATGGTTGTTTGCGGTAGACACCAGGCCAAAGCCCATATTCACCATCGCATCCCCCACTTCCTGGGGACTGTTGAACGTCGGGTAGCCATGCAGGCCAAGCTCGGTCCCGCCGAGGATCGTTTCCTGGTTGTAGTATTTCAGGTCATACCCCTGCGCAAGACGCCCGACATTTTCCACGATGCCGGAAAAGTCATACGTGCCGTTTCCCTGGTCGGCATCCATCCACACGGTGCCATGGATCAGCGCATCGCCGGTAAAGAAAAACTCTGCCGTCGAGACTTCGGGCTCGGGTTCTGCCGTCACTTCGGCCACCGTCTCCACAGCTTCCGGCGGTTCTGTTTCTGCGGCCGTTTGTTTTTGAGATCCGGCACAGCCAACTGCCCGCAGGATCAGAAACAGACCCAACGCCGCCAGCACAGCCAGTAAGATCCAGCCGATCGGTTTCAGTCTCCGTCTTGTGTGTTTTGGTTTCGCCATAGGATTCCCCTTTCCCCGATATGGGTTTCGCTCTGTTACCCGGCTGTCTGCGCCAGCAGGATCATGGCCTGACCGTCACAGCGCACGGTCTGTTCAAAGACCGAAACGCGCTGCCCGCTCAGGGCGTCGGTGTATTCGCCGTCCGGAAGAACGGTCTGTACGGAACAGGGTTCCGCGCTGAGCGGAAAGATGCCGACGGCAACTCTGCCCTCTGCGCTTCCGTATCCCTCATGTGACGCAACGATCACCGATTGGTTCGGTCCGGCGGCTTCTGCGTGAAACAGGCTTTCAAGGAACACCGGATCCTGACGGATCTCACGAAGCCGGGTCAGATATCCGGAGATATCCTGCCCTGCCCCAAAGTCTACGGGATCGGCGTCAAACAGCGTCGGATGACGGACACAGCTGACTTCCTGGCCGGCATACAGCAGAACCGAGCCTTTCATAAAGTACAGCCATGCGGTCCAGTTACGGCGCTTGTCATCATCCGGTATGAGCGCAGCTGCTCTTGACCGGTCATGATTTTCAAGAAACCGGAGTTTGACATAGTTTTCCGGATACTGCCCTTCCTGAAGATTCACCCCGTCCAGATACTTCTGCAGGGGGATCTCTCCCAGCTGAACCTGTTTCTGCAGATTGTACACATCATAGTCATAACAGAGATCAAAGGCATGGTACAGCTCTCCGTCCGATGCCCCGCATACGCCGTGTCTGCGGAGATGGGCAATAAACCCCGGCTCGCCGGATTCGGCCAGCCAGACAAAGCCCGGATGGGTTTTGTTTACGGCAGCCCTTGCCTGTTCCCAGAAGGCCATCGGCACCATCGGCGCCACATCACAGCGGAAGCCGTCTGCGTAATCTGCCCAGAATTTCAGGGTCTCGATCTGGTAATCCCATAATTCCGGATTGCCGTAATCCAGATCCGCAACATCCCACCAGTCGCCGACCCGGTTTCCCAGCGATCCGTCTTCCCGGTGCCAGAACCATTCCGGGTGATTCACCGCAAGTACGGAGTCCGGAGAAGTATGGTTGTATACGATATCCATCATCAGCTTCATTCCGCGGGAATGAACGGCGTCGGCGAGGGCTGTAAAATCCTCCATCGTTCCGATCGTTGGATCGATGGCCCGGTAATCCCGGATCGCATACGGCGAGCCGAGGCTTCCCTTGCGGTGCACTTCCCCGGTCGGATGAACCGGCAGAAGATAGATCCAGTCTGCCCCGAGGCTTTGAATCCGCGGGAGGTCTTCCTTCACTGCCTGCAGGGTTCCTGCCTTATAGTTGCGCACAAAGATCTGGTAAAAGACCTGGCTGCGCAGTTCTTTTCTGGTTGATTCTGCCATCGCTGTTATTTTCTCCCTGTTCAGTAATCCTCTTCTTCATCCCGCTCAAAGACAAGATCCAGGCATTTGATCTTTCCGTAATCGCTTATCTCCGTCGGCACATAGCCCACATAGCGGTAGCCAAGCGATGCCTTCTCATCGATGATCCGGCGGTGCACTTCGCACTTTGCGCCGAAACTCCCGTTGATATTTACATTCACAAACAGATATTCTTTCATGGTTCCTCCTGTCTTTGATTGCGAGCCGGCCCAGGCCGGAATCCGGTTACTGTATGGTGATGATTTCCGAACGGCGGAACACACTGATGATGCGCATCAGCGCATTGTAGAACAATGTAGCGCTGAAGATGTACACACAGTATGTCGGTGTCCGGAGATTGATGAATGCGTAAATCGCAAAGGCGATCGTTACGGTACCGCGGAGCAGTTTGAGTTTCCAGTGCCCGCCGATCTGCCTTGCGTCCCATGCCCGGTATACATCGACCGCGCCGGAAAATCCCAGCAAGCCGATCAGATACGCCATGATGTACGTGGGCGGCACGGCCCGAAGGGACATGGACAGGACCCCAAGGTCGAAGAACAGGATTCCCTGGTACAGGATGGAGCGGCCGCCGTTCATATGTCTTGCCATCGTGAAGTAAAACAGAATCATGCGGATTCCGCTGAACAGAAGAACAACGGAAAGGATGAGGAGAATGATCAGATACGGCAGGACGTTCAGTTCTCCGGAACGGAACAGTTCCGCAAGGGAAGGATCCAGCCCCTCAATATCCGCAAACACGCTGTAGTCAAAGCGGGCTGCCGCAATCAGGAACACCCCCAGCAGAACCAGAAAGACCGCAATCAGAATAGTTCGAATCTTCTGCCACAGTGTCATGACGCTCTCTCCTCAAGAAACCTCAGAAGGTTCTTTATGCCTGAGCGGCCACCAAGGGTGTTGCCGGAGGCTTCCAGTTCCGCCGTGACCATTGCCTTCTGGGCAATCGCCGCCTGAAAATACCGGCCGAGGAACGTGTCATCCTTTTCCTCCGGGGAGGCAGAGCGGTATTCCTGCTGGTGCGCTTCGAGATCAAACGGCGGGATGGTCTCGCCGGTGATCGATTCCCCAAGGGCTTTCCAGTCTTCGGAATCATCGGTCCGCCGGACCGCAGTCAGCGCATTGATCGCATCGAGATACGGGCGGATCTCATCCCAGGCATAGGTATCCGGCCGGAAGGCAGATTCTTTTCCACGCAGGAAGCGCATGGCATATACCATCTGGGCAAACGCATGAAGATAGTCTTCCGGGTTGTTCTTGATGATTTCCCGGTAGTTGGCCCAGGCCGGTGCGTAGGCATACCGGATGAAGCTGTAATCCGGCAGATGACCGGCCCGCCCATGGCCGAGATTCATGATCGACTTCTCGGAGGACTGGTAAAGACTTGCGACATAGGTTCCGGTCTTCGGATCGTCTTTCACGGTGGGGTTATGGGTAAAGACAACGGGCCGGCGTTTATAGTATTCACCGTCCGGGATCAGTTCATAGAAGTTATGGTCGGTGTTGTTAATGACGAGCGAAGGTGTGCCCGCAAAATACGTGTGGGCCCAGGTATCCGCAAGGACATGCATGGCAAGCCCCACTGCCTGCAGACAGGCTCCGTCTGCGAGCTCTACCGTC
>CAJOLG010000151.1 GCA_905235315.1 uncultured Solobacterium sp.
TCATCCGGCAGAGAATAGATCGTCAGCGCATCCACATACCAGTCTCCGGTTTCCCGATAGCCGGGATAGAAGATATCCGGATCATAATAATCCGGAATTACCACGCCGGCCTTGCTTTTGCCTTCCGCTGTCTGGTAAAAGTCCCCGAAGGCATAGGAAACCCCGGTCACCTTATGGATGCCGTGGGTATCGTCATAGTGTTTGCGCTTCTCCGGATCCCCGAGCACTTCATAAATCTTATTCAGTTCGCGGGTCTTCTCCTCCGCAAAGTTTTTGTCTCCGTGGTAATAATCCGGATGAAAAGCTTTCACCAGATTCCGGTATGCCTTGCGGATCTCTTCCTGGGAGGCGTCGCTTTTGACACCGAACGTTTCATAGTAGTTCATACATCCTTTATTATAGGCGATTTCTGCTGTGCAGACGGTGTCTTATCTCAGCCTCCGTCTTTTTTATAGATTTCCGTCCAGTCCTTCGGAATTTCATCCAGCGACCCGGATACCCCGATCGTATCTCCGTATTGATTCTGATAGACATGGTCGGACACCACACTGTGCTCCACGGTCCGCCCGTCGCCTGTCACATAACTGTCCACCCCGCGGATCGCTTCTGACCAGTTCTGTGAGATACGGTCCTGGGAAGCCATGCGGTTGTTATATCCCTGCATAACGATATCGCTGGTCTGGTTCAGTGTCTGTGAGATCTGCGCCTGACGCTGCGCGTTGAGTGCCTGCGACTGCGCCGCATAGTTCATCGCCTTCTGAAGGCTGGCCTGTTCCTGCACGCGGACATTGGCATGAATCTGTTCCAGCTGCCGATCCAGCGCGGGATCCTGGGCCCAGGTGGCCGTATAGGTCATGAAGTTTTTGATTACTTCCGCTTCGTTCTCTTTCGGCCCCACCGCAAAGTACAGCCGCTTAGCGCCCCATTCGATCGCATCCACCGGTTTGCCGGCATCCTTCGCATGACCGAACGGTGCGTCGGCCCCGGTATCTTTTTTCTTTCTCCCCTGCAGGCGGATCACGCTGGTCATTCCCCGGTTGAGCGAACCCATCGGGGAAGCGTCATAGTATTCCAGGCCGAAAAGATCCGCCCCGGCAAGGATGGTCCAGGCGGTACCGTTTCTGGTGTAATGACAAAGCAGGGCACGGGATTCACACAAAATGTTCTGAAGCCGCAGGTCGCACTGGATATTCGGCAGGCTGATATGCGCATTCTCCTCAAAGCGGGAAACCAGCTTTGCGGCTTCTTCCGAACGATTGACGCTGTACCGCGTCTGAATCGGCCCGCCGGATGCCGGTGTCACTGCTGTTCCGGCGATGCGTTCAGCCACATTCCGCAGGTAGTCCTCCGGCTCCATGTATTTCTTCCACTGTTTCCGGTTTGAGGCCAGCTGGAGCGGCCCATTGATCAGATAGTGATACCAGTGTTCGCCATACCGGGAGCCGACGGTCATCCGCCCGTCCGGGCTGACCGCTGTTGCGGTGGTGCCGAACGGTGTGATCTCATCGATCTTGTGCGTTTCGTATTTTGCGGTAAGGGTATATCCGTCCGGAACCATGGCACTGCCGGCGGTAATGCCGGTCGCGGAGTCGGTGAATACGCCGGTCCGGTATTCCGCCCGCGGAGCGCTCCGTTCCCCCGGTACGGAACACAAAATCTTTCTGCCGCAGTTCGGGCAGAAACACTGATTCAGTCCTTCCGGAACCGGAAACACGGTTCCGCAGGACGGGCAGGTTATCGAATTGTCTGTCATTGTATCTGTACCTCCGTACACTGTTCTTCCATCTAATTTTACATATACCTGCGGGCAGTCATAACTGCCAGTTTTGGAAAAACCCGGGGTTCTTCCGTGTCCGGAATCATTTCACCCGGCGGTTTTGCGGGCACGCCTCCAGTGGATATGACCATTGAGATCCGTGCCGGTTCGTCTGTCTCTGCGGAAGGATAATCATGTCTTATCGGATATCCGGATATAATTCCGAATTCCGGAATTCTCTTCCGCCTGATATTCCTGTATCCGGCTGTGCGGGTTTTTCTCAGTTTGGATTTTCCTGTTGACACATTGCGGTGAGGGTTGTAGTATACGTGTCATTAAGGCAAGGGTGCCGCGGCAGCGCTCCTTGCCTTTTCTTTGTTTCAGAAGGCATCGGAGCTTGACCATTCCGTCTCGTTATGTTCATCGAAAGGGGGAAAAACATATGAGTGATGTAATGGAATTGGTGAATTCGCAGGTATTCAGTGTTTGGTTTCTGATCGGTGCAGCGCTGGTGTTCTGGATGCAGGCAGGCTTTGCGATGGTAGAGACCGGCTTTACACGAGCCAAGAATACCGGAAACATCCTGATGAAGAATCTGATGGATTTCTGCATCGGCACGATCGTATTCATTCTGATCGGATACGGACTCCTGATGGGAGAAGATCTGATCGGGTTTATCGGAAAACCCGGGTTCGATCTCTTCACCGCCTACGCGAACTTTGACTACTCCGCATTTGTCTTCAATCTTGTCTTCTGTGCCACAACCGCCACAATCGTTTCCGGCGCCATGGCAGAACGGACACGCTTTCTGTCCTACTGTGTATACTCTGCCGTGATCTCCGCCTTCATTTACCCGATCGAGGCGCACTGGATCTGGGGCGGCGGCTGGCTTGCGCAGATTGGCTTCCATGATTTTGCGGGCTCCTGTGCGATTCACATGGTCGGCGGTCTTACCGCACTCGTCGGCGCAAAGATGGTCGGCCCGCGAATCGGAAAATTCCAGAAAGATGAAACCGGAAAGATCGTAAAGGTTAACGCCTTCCCGGGACACAATATTACCTTCGGTGCACTTGGTGTATTCATTCTCTGGCTCGGCTGGTACGGCTTTAACGGCGCAGCAGCCACCACGGTGGGACAGCTCGGTTCCATCTTCCTTACCACAACCATCGCACCTTCCGCCGCTACGGTTGCCTGTATGATCTTCACCTGGGTCCATTACGGCAAACCGGATGTCTCCATGTGTCTCAACGCTTCACTCGCCGGCCTGGTGGCGATTACCGCAGGCTGTGATGTCACTGACGCACTCGGTGCCCTGGTTATCGGCCTGATTTCCGGTGTTCTGGTGGTATTCGGCGTCTGGCTGCTGGACTATAAGCTTCGTGTTGATGATCCGGTCGGCGCCGTTGCGGTGCACTGTCTCAACGGTATGTGGGGAACCCTCGCCGTCGGCCTGTTTGCGACCCCTTCCGCGCCCGGTTACAGTATTGCGGACCGGACCGGAACCATCTTAAAAGGACTGTTCTACGGCGGCGGTCTCAAACTCTTCGGCCTGCAGCTGCTCGGCATGGTTACGGTAGCTCTCTGGGCCGTTGTCACAATGACACTGGTATTCCTTATGATCAAAGCCATCTTCGGGCTTCGGGTATCCCGCGAGGAGGAAATGGTCGGTCTTGATTCTTCCGAACACGGTCTCTCCAGCGCATATGCGGGCTTCGCAATGGTTCCCGAATATATTGAGGAAACCGTATCCCGTACCGAAGCCGTCGATGCACAACCGGTATATGAACCGTCTCCGGTCACAGAAGCACCTGCCGCGCCTGCCGCACCGGCCGCTCCAACCGCTCCGGCTCATACTCCGAAGATTTCCAAGATCGAAATCGTATGCCGCGAATCCCGTGTGGAAGAGCTCAAAAACGCGCTGGTCGGCATCGGTATTACCGGTATGACCATCACGCATGTGCTTGGATGCGGCGCTCAGAAGGGAAAGCCGGAATACTATCGTGGTGTTCCGATTGAGGCGAACCTTCTCCCGAAAGTACAGTTTGACATTGTCGTAAGTAAAGTACCGGTACGCACGGTAATCGAAACCGCCAAGAAGGTTCTCTATACCGGCCATATCGGTGACGGTAAGATCTTCGTCTATGACGTAGAGAATGTCATTAAGGTTCGTACATCCGAAGAGGGATATGATGCCCTCCAGGATGTTGAATAAATCACCCGTTTTATTACAGCCCTTTCTTTCTACCGGACGGCATGGACGCGGAAACACGCTCCGTGCCGTCTGTATTTTTGTTCAGAGAATAAAAAACACAGCGGGTCCGGACAGCCCCAGGTCTCTTGGGGTGTCGCATTCCGCTGTGTTTTTTTACTTCGTTACTTGCCGGTTTTCTTCGGCTTATCCTCGGTTTTGTCTACGACCTTAACTTCCTTGGGTTCCGACTTATCCGCATCCTCGGCTTCCAGCTTCTCCACTTCTTTCTGGAAGTTATCCACTTCCTTCTGGATG
>CAJOLG010000152.1 GCA_905235315.1 uncultured Solobacterium sp.
GTGGCTGATCAGCACGTATCCCGATGAGCGCAACAATATCGAAGACAACTTTGTGACGCTGGAAAATGATCTGATCAATCTTGATGCACAGTATCAGGCGCTTGCGGCTTCTAATCTTGCCAACAACCGGGAAATCCGGTTTGTCTCCATGACGGCCAGTTTCGGCAACTGGCAGAAGACCTACGGCTTCCAGGTATATCCGATTATTCTTTCGAAGTACGGTGCGCTGCCCAACGAACAGCAGCTTGCGCTGATTGAAAAACGGATCCAGGAAGATAACGTTCGGTATATCGTTTATGAAGAAGAGGATATGATTGAACTGTTTAACCGCGTGCAGGAAGATCTCTCTCTGACCCGGGTCGAGCTCAGCAATCTGTCCAGCCTGACCGGCGGGGAAAGCGATTCCGGAAAAGACTATCTTTCGATCATGTACGAGAATCTTGCGGTTCTCGAAACCATGGCAGTCGACCGCACGGTGCCCGAACCGGAGGAAACAATCAATGAAGAACCGCCGGAACAGGCACTGACGTATGAAGAGGCAAACGCAGCCCCGTCCGAAGAGGACGGCGAGGATGCTGAGAATACGGAAAAGACGGATGGATAACAGGCCCGCGGGCATTTCGCTCCGAGCCTTTTTGATAAAAATGGAAATGGAAGACAACGTTTATGAAAACTCTTTTGCTGGTTGACGGAAACGCAATGCTGTTCCGGGCATATTATGCCACCGCCTATGGGCAGCGTATGACGAGCCGTCAGGGTCTGCCGACAAACGCGGTATTCGGTTTTGCGTCGATGCTGCAGAAGGCAATGGATCTTGTGGAGCCGGACAGCGTACTGGTAGCCTTCGATGCCGGTAAGCATACGTTCCGGCATGATCTGTACGCAGATTATAAAGGCGGCAGAAAGCCTGCCCCGGATGACCTTGTCCCGCAGTTTCAGATGGTACGGGATTATCTCGACGCATTTCATATCCGCTGGCTTGAAATGCCGGATATTGAAGCGGATGATCTGATCGGATCCATGAGCGCAAACGCAGACGGATACCGTACGGTCATTTTTTCCAGTGACCGGGATCTTCTTCAGCTGATTGATGATAAGACAACCGTAATGCTGATGAAAAAAGGCATCACTGAGATGGCGGAAATGAATGAGGCTTCCCTGAAAGAAGAAATGGGAATCCGGCCGAAACAGATCATTGATCTCAAAGGCCTGATGGGGGATCATTCCGACAATATTCCGGGCATTCCCGGCATTGGAGAAAAGACAGCGCTGAAACTGCTTGATCAGTATGGGGATGTTGAAACCGTTCTGGCAAATGCAGACCAGCTGAAAGGTGCGCTCGGTAAAAAAGTGCGCGAAGGCGAAGACTCGGCCCGCATGTCCAAAACGCTCGCAACAATCCGGCGGGATGTGGAGATGCCCGTAAGCGCTGAGGACTGCGCATTTCATCCGGATTACGCAACGCTGATCCGGTTCTTTGAAAGTCTTGATATGAACACGTTTGTCAGGCGTTATCAGGAGAAACTGCAGGCATCGGACCCGGCAAGCGAAACCGGGGAGCCGCAGGATGGATCCGACCGCTTTTCGGCAGCGGAGTCATGCCCGGAATCCTTTCTTGACGCGGATCTTTCCATCTGGTTCGATGCGGACAGGGAACCGTTTTATCGGGCGGAGCTTCGCGGGATTGCACTGTATGACGGCAAAAAAGGGGTGTATCTGACTCTGCAGGACGTTCGTAACGACAAGGCGCTGCAGGAAGCCCTGATCCGGACGGACAGAAAACATATCGGATTTGATATCAAACGGAATATGCATCTGAGTGAGCGGTATGACATTCCATGTGCGTTCAGCGATGATGTGATGATCATGGCAAATCTTGCGAATTCCGGTCTCACTTCCGAAGATAAGATTCTTACGAAATACAATCTTTCCACGACGGAAAGCTATGAGGAGATCTACGGTACACCCGCAAGACCGAAACTGCCCGATTTTGAAAGCGGAGTGCGCTATGCGTGTGAAAAGGCGGCGCAGATGTATGAACTTTATCATCTGCTTCGCCCCGAACTGGAAGATGAGCAGCTGAATGATCTGTACCGGAAGATGGAACTGCCGCTCAGTTCGATTCTGGCTGACATGGAGAAAACCGGCGTGATATGCGACGTACAGGTACTGCGTGATATCGCGGCTGAAATGAAAGGCAGACTCGAAGACCTCCAGCAGAAAATCTATGAACTTGCCGGCACAGAGTTTAACATCAACAGTCCGAAGCAGCTTGCCGAGATTCTCTTTGACCGGCTCGGACTGCCCAGCGGGAAAAAGAGAAGTACCGGTGCAGATGTGCTGGAGAAACTGTATGATTCCCATCCCATCATTCCGGCTCTGCTGGAATACCGCAAGCTTTCCAAGATCTACAGCACCTATGCCGAAGGGCTTCAGAAGTATATCACCGGGGACGGAAGGATCCACACGCTCTTCAATCAGTGCGCCACGCAGACGGGCCGGCTTTCCTCCAGCGAACCGAACCTGCAGAATATCAGTGTCCGTGATGAAGAGGGACGGGTGATCCGCAAGGCATTCCTGCCGGAACCGGGCCATGTTCTGATTTCCTCCGACTACCATCAGATCGAACTTCGGATCCTGGCGGATATGGCAGATGAAACCTCGATGATCGATGCCTTCAACAACGATATCGATATTCATACCAAAACGGCGATGGATGTGTTCGGTGTGAGCCAGGATGAGGTCACAAAGGAAATGCGGCGGCAGGCTAAAACCGTCAATTTCGGCATCGTATACGGCATCTCCGATTTCGGCCTTGCGGAACAGCTCGGCATAAGCCGCCGGGAAGCAGCGGAGTTCATTGCCACGTATTTTGAAAAATTCCCGAAGATCCGTTCCTATATGAATTCGCTGGTGGAATTCTGTGACGAGCATGGATACGTGCTCACCATCTGCGGAAGACGCAGAGCCATTCCGGAAATCCATGACAAAAACCGCATGATTCGGGAGTTTGGAAAACGCGCCGCAATGAATGCCCCGATCCAGGGAAGCGCGGCGGATCTGATCAAGATCGCCATGATTCATATTGACCGGATGATGAAAGAAGCCGGGGTAAAGTCAAAAATGATCCTGCAGGTACACGATGAACTGATCTTTGATGTGCCGGAAGAGGAAATTGAACAGATGAAAGAGCTGATTGAAACCGGCATGGTGAACGCAATGAAACTCAAAGTTCCGCTCACGGTGGAATGTTCTGTAGGCTCCAACTGGTATGAGGCGAAGTAATGCCGGAGCTGCCTGAAGTAGAAACCGTTCTGCGAACCCTGGAAACCCAGATCAAAGGGGAGGAAATCACGTACGTGAACGTTCTTCTTCCGAAGATGATCGACCGCACGGAACAGGAATTCGCCGATGCGCTGACCGGGAAACATTTTCTGACGTTTAACCGGCGCGGAAAATACCTGCTGTTCGGCATGGAGGACGTGATCCTGGTGTCGCATCTGCGCATGGAGGGAAAATACTGGCTGAAACAGAAGGGAGAACCGGCAGACCGGCATACCCATGTGATTTTCGGCCTGACGGGCGGCCGGGAGCTTCGCTATCATGACACCCGGAAATTCGGCACGATGGAACTGTGTGCCCCGGATATGGACCTGGATTCCTTTCACGGCCTTGGACCGGAGCCGTTTGATGAATCCTTCAACGGAGAATACCTCCGGAACGTGATGCACAAGCGCAATACCCCGCTGAAATCCATCCTGCTGGATCAGACGGTGGTGGCGGGAATCGGAAATATCTATGCGGATGAGATCTGCTTTGCGTGCGGTCTGCGTCCGCGGGTGAACTGCCGCCGGATCAGCGGCCCGATGTGTCAGAAGATCACGGAAGAGACAAGACGGATCCTTGCGGCGGCGATTCAGGCGGGCGGTACAACGATCCGTTCGTATACTTCTTCGCTCGGTGTTACCGGCCTGTTTCAGCTGGAATGCAATGTCCATGCAAGAAAGACCTGTCGGGAATGCGGCGGGGATATTAAAATAGTAAAAGTCGGCTGTCGTACTACGTATTACTGCCCGCACTGCCAGAAAGCAAATTGAACACTATGAAAAAAGTCGCTGTAACAGGAACCATCGCATCCGGAAAGACGACGGTCTCCATTCTGCTCCGGAGAAAGGGATACCGTGTTTTTGACTGTGACGGCTATTCCCGCATTCTCTACCGCACCACCGATCCGTGCTATCAGAAGATTGTGGATGCGTTCGGGGACTCCATTCTCGATGAGTTTCACGAGATCGACCGCAGGAAACTGGCGGCGATCATTTTCAGCGATGAAGAAAAGCGCCTTTTACTGAATGAAATTACGCATCCGGCAATAACGGAAGGAATGGAGCGGTTTTTTGCGAACCATCCGGAAGAGGATCTGATCTTTGCGGAGGTGCCGCTGCTG
>CAJOLG010000153.1 GCA_905235315.1 uncultured Solobacterium sp.
GCCGGTTCGGGAAGCCCGGAAATACTGCGCGGATGATACGTTGACATGATGTAGATATCCGAGTCCGGGTTGTTTTCTCTCAGCATCGTCAGAATGCTCTGATACTGTTCATAGGCCCAGCTGTCAAAATAGGACTCCGGGCTGCGGATCTCGTTGATGCCGAACAGCAGATAGATGTTGTTTTTCTTCGTTGTGGAAAGCACATCCATCATTGTCAGGTCTTCCGTGTGATTGTCCACCTGCATGGAATCAATCAGCCAGAGATTCAGCGACGTCACATATTCGACCTGCACATTTTCAATATCGCCCCAGAGATACATCGCTCCCATACGGGAATCTCCCGCCAGAAGAACATCATCAAAATAGGAATCTTCGATTTCCGGGGTCCAGGGTACCGGCTGGCTGTAATCAAAATAATCCAGCACACGGCACGCATAAGGCTCGGGCGCATCAAATTCCTGGGTTTCCCCGGTTTGTTCAGAAGCTTTACCTGAGGAACAGGAAGCTGCCGCAAATACGGTCAGTGCAAGTAAAATACGTGTAGCTTTCATTGATTGAACAGATCTTCGCTTTCTTCTTCGTTATTGAAACTGGGAAGCTCCGGAAGTTCCTTCAGACTCATAAGTTTGAAGGAGTTCATGAATTCTTCCGTCACCTCGTAAAGAATCGGACGGCCTGCCGCTTCCGATCTTCCGCTCTCCCGGATCAGATCGCGGGCCATCAGTTTCCGCAGCATCATATCAGCGCCGACACCGCGGATTTCCTCAATCTCGACCCGGGTAATCGGCTGTTTGTATGCGATGATTGCCAGCGTCTCAAGCGCAGCCTGGGAAAGCTGGGATGTCTTGGAAATCTGAAACAGGCGTTTTGCGTAGTCAAATACAACCGCTTTGGTAAGAAAGCGATACGTGCCGGCATAGTTTGCGATCTCGATCCCGCGCGCATCATCGGTATACTCCTGCATCAGTTCATCAAAATATTCCGCCGCAAGCTCCGGTGTGATATCCAGCGCCTTCGCTGCCTGTTCGGCAGTGACTCCTTCATCCCCGGTCACAAACAGCAGCCCCTCGAGAACAGCTTTCGCGGTTTTCGCATCCGGCGCGTTCGCTGCTTCAAGATGCGGCAGCTGCCCATCCAGGAGAGAAAGCTGCTCCACCTGCTCTTCCGTTAATTCCCGCGAATTATCATCCGGAAGTTCTTCCGCCGGTGTTTCCGATTCCGTATCCGTATCTGCGTCAGCTTCAATAAACTCCACATGCGGCTCTTCCTGCCCGCTTTCCTCTGCGGGTTCAGAGCCGGATTCTGCGGGTGCTTCCTGCACGGCGGAATCTTCGGTTTCAATTACATCAAATTCGTTTTCACTCATGCCATTCCCGTCCCTCTGGAAAACCAGATCACATCATTCTCATCTACGGTAAACACCAGTGTATGGAGTCTAGCCAGATCAAGCACCGCAAGAAATGTCGCAATGAACATCGGCATATCCTTACAGTCATCCAGAAGATTCTCAAAGCGGAAGGTATCCGGGAGCCGGTCCAGTTTTGCCCGGACCTGAAGTTCACGGTCTTCCATGGAAATCTCACGGTGCGTGTATTTGGTTTCAATCGGCTTCTGCAGCTGCATCCGCATCAGAACCTTGCGCATTGCCCGCATCAGATCATAGGGGTTTCCCTCGTAATGCGAATCATCCGGTTCCGTATTGGCCCATTCGTCAACCACCCCGGATACCGGTTTTGACAGCAGTTCCTGCCGTTCTTCATACATCCTGCCGAACGACTCGGAAATCTCCTTGAACTGCTGATATTCCAGCAGCCTGCGGACAAGCCGGTCCTTGGGATCTTCCTCATACTCATCCTCAAGCTCCGTGTTGTCCCGCGGAAGAAGCTTTCTGGATTTGTATTCAATCAGTTCCGCCAGTTCCACAAGATATTCACTCGCCACTTCAAGATGCATTTCCTGCATTGCATTGAGGTATGCGACATACTGGTCCGTCAGTATATTTACATCAAGATCGAACAGATCGAGTTCCTTCTCCTTGATCAGATGCAGCATCAGATCAAGCGGTCCTTCAAACTGGTCGATCGTCACTTTGAATTCATTCATATCCATTCGAAATTATACTAAAAATCAGCCCTTCAGGAAATGAGGAATCCCCTGTCTTTCCGAAAAAACAGCCCGCCTCGCCGGCAGGCTGTGCATTCTGTGATCAATTTGCGACAATATTGACAATTTTGTTCGGTACAACGATCACCTTGCGGACGGTTTTGCCCTCCACAAACGGCTGGATTCCATCCTGGGCAAGCTCAGCCTCACGAACTGCATCTTCCGCGGCATCCTTTGCGAAGTCAAACTTTGCGCGTACCTTGCCGTTGACCTGCACGACAATCGTCACGTTTTCCATTTCAAGTTTGGTCTCATCGCAGCCCGGCCAGGGTTCGTAGGCAATCGTCGCCGCACCGGTATATGCCTGATACATCTCCTCGCAGATATGCGGGGTAAACGGGCTCAGGATCTTGATGAAATTGATAATCATGTCACGATTGACCTTCTCCGCTTTATAGCACTCATTGATGAAGATCATCATCTGCGAGATTGCGGTATTGAAGTTCAGCGTATCGATGTCTTCCGTAACCTTTTTGACCGTGACGTTATAGACATAATCCAGTTCCGGCGTCGCTTCCTCCGTGATCTTCTCCGGAGATTCCATGCAAAGACGCCATACGCGGTCCAGCCATTTTCTGGAGCCTTCCACCCCCTGCTCACTCCAGGGCTTGGAAGCTTCGAGAGGTCCCATGAACATTTCATAAAGACGCAGGGTATCCGCACCGTAATGTTCCGCAATATCATTGGGATCCACAATATATTCCGGATACCGTTTGCCCATCTTGATACCGTTGGCGCCAAGGATCATGCCCTGGTGCACGAGTTTGCGGAACGGTTCTTTTACCGGGACAATACCCTTGTCATAGAGATAATTGTTCCACATCCGGCTGTAGAGCAGATGGCCGACCGCATGTTCCGGGCCGCCGACATAGAGATCGACCGGCATCCAGTGCTTCAGCAGCTCCGGGTCGGCAATTGCATTGTCATTGTGCGGATCGATATACCGCAGGAAATACCACGAGGATCCGGCGCTGCCGGGCATCGTGCTGGTTTCCCGCTTGCCCTTCTTTCCTTCGAATGTCACATTCACCCAGTCAACCGCTTTTTCAAGCGGGGATGCTCCGGTGGCAGAAGGCTTGTAGTCTGAGAGCTCCGGAAGCACAAGCGGCAGCTGATCCAGCGGAAGCGCAACCAGCTCATCATTCTCCAGGTGAACAATGGGAATCGGTTCTCCCCAGTAGCGCTGGCGGGCGAAGATCCATTCCCGGATCCGGTAGTTGACCTTGGCTTCTCCGACACCCTCTTTGACCAGCCAGTCTGTCATGGCCGCAATCGCATCTTCCTTGTTCATTCCGTTGAGGAACCCGCTGTTGATGTGAACGCCGTCTTCGATGTATGCCTCTTCTTCAATGTTTCCGCCTTCGAGAACCGGAATGATCTCAAGCCCGAACTTCTTTGCGAATTCATAGTCACGGGTATCATGGGCGGGAACCGCCATGATCGCACCGGTACCGTACGTCGCAAGTACATAGTCACTGATCCAGATCGGGATCTTCTTCCCGTTGACCGGATTCACTGCGTAAGCGCCGGTAAACACACCGGTCTTTTCCTTGTTCAGCTCGGTACGCTCAAGATCCGACTTTGTTGCGCAGACCCGGACATATTCCTCCACTTCGGCTTTCTGTTCCGGTGTCGTGATCTTTTCCACAAGCGCATGTTCCGGAGCGAGAACACAGTATGTCGCACCGAACAGGGTATCGCAGCGGGTTGTAAATACGGTGAAGCTCTCCTCGTGTCCGTCTACCTTAAACGTGACATGGGCACCGAGGGATTTCCCGATCCAGTTCCGCTGCATTTCCTTTGTGCTTTCCGGCCAGTCAATCTCATCCAGTCCTTCGAGCAGCCGCTCTGCATACTGGACAATATCGATTACCCACTGCTTCATATTTTTGCGGACAACCGGATAGCCGCCGCGTTCACTTTTGCCGTCAACGATTTCATCGTTCGCAAGTACCGTTCCGAGTTCCTCGCACCAGTTCACCGGCATATCCACACATTTTGCCAGACCGTCTTCAAACAGCAGTTTGAAAATGTACTGCGTCCATTTGTAGTAGGACGGATC
>CAJOLG010000154.1 GCA_905235315.1 uncultured Solobacterium sp.
GGGCACTACGTTACCGGCAAATATATAGGCACCTGCAAAGGCGTCAGGACTCCGATAATGACCCTGCGGTCATTATCACCTCACGCCAAAGGATGTCATACCTAGTCTGCAGCTCTGCGGTAAGCGGTTAAACAGTTCTGAGGGGTAGGAACAGTGCTGCTTGCATCAAACTGCCGGATAACATTGGCGAAGGTATGCAGTTTAACTGCACTACGGCCTGTACAGAGCCGGCTTACCGCATAAATCTGTACACAACGAAAGGAGCAGCGCGATGCTGGTATATGTAATAAACAACGACGGACAGCCGCTTATGCCGACACGGCGCTGCGGTAAAATAAGACGGCTTCTTAAAGATAAAAAAGCCAGAATTGTAAGACGCTGCCCGTTTACGATTCAGCTCTGCTATACGGCGGAGACAAACACTCAGCCCGTCACACTCGGTGTGGATGCGGGAAGTGAACATATTGGCCTGTCCGCCGCAACAGACAAAAAGGTTCTCTATGAGGCCGATGTTGAGCTTCGAAACGATATTGTTGAGAAGCTGTCAACACGCAGAGAACAGAGAAGAACAAGACGGAATCGTAAAACAAGATACCGTCCTGCCAGATTTGACAACAGGAAAGTGCCGGAAGGCTGGCTTGCGCCATCCGTACAGCACAAGGTCGATACCCATCTGAGAGTAATAGAAGATGTTCATAAGATTCTTCCAATCTCAGAGGTAATCGTAGAAACCGCAAGCTTTGACATTCAGAAGATCAAGAACCCGGGTATCGAAGGTGAAGGATACCAGCAAGGAGAACAGCTGGGATTCTGGAATACGCGGGAATACGTTCTTTGGAGAGACGGGCATACGTGTCAGTGTTGTAAGGGTAAATCAAAGGATCCGATTCTTAACGTGCACCACATCGAAAGCCGCAAAACAGGCGGCGATGCGCCGAACAATCTGATTACGCTGTGCGAGACCTGTCATAAGGGGTATCACGCAGGAACGGTAAAACTGCCAGAATTCATACACAGAGGAATGTCGTTTAAGGATGCGGCGTTTATGGGCATTATGCGCTGGACCCTGTATGACAGGCTGAAGGAGACATATCCGAATGTGAAAATGACATATGGATATATCACAAAGAACATACGTATAGAAAATCACCTTCCGAAAGAACATTATATCGATGCCAGATGTATCAGCGGACATCCTTCTGCCGAACCTCTTGGATATGTGTTCTGCCTGAAGAAAGTGAGATGTCATAACCGCCAGCTCCACAAAATGAACTTCAACAAGGGCGGATACCGCAAGGCTAATCAAGCGCCATATCTCGTAAAAGGATTCGCGCTGTTCGATAAAGTAAGAGCCAAGGGCAAAGAGTGGTATATTAACGGAAGGCGTTTAAAAGGCGGTTTTGTATTAAAAACAATGCAAGGCGAAGCGTTAGAGATTACGCCCTCCAAAATCAGGAGGTTGTGTTCACAACACGGGTATATTACAGAAAGGAGAGCCGTTTCCTCCCCATACCTGATGGCAGGGGTACCCACGGCAAACATATGATGGAAAAACTCCCTCCTGCGGAAAAGATCCCCGAGGCATACAGCGCGCTGGCGGACGGACGGGTAACCGTCAGGGAAGAGCAGAACGAAGCGCACATTGTATCTTCGGACGGAACGAAGAACTATACGGTGAAGTGGGAGGAAGGGCATTATACCTCCAATGACAGCGCAACGTACTGGGCCGGATATCCCGGTTATCCGGTCATTGCCGTATGGATGAAACAGGGAATCCTGCCGTATGCGGAAACGACCGCAGAACAGTTCAGGGGTGTAAACTGGAATGAGATCAACCGGAAGTATCGCCGCAATTATACGAAGGCGCTGGACGCCGTCATTGCCGAGCGGGGTCTTGACCGCGAAGCAGTTCTTTCCGAGATGCGTAAGGTGATGGAATCCATTCAGGCGCTTGACTTTACGGTCGGGCGCGGAAAGGGGAAGCCGTGATTATTAAACAGCCGATGTATTATCCGCCCGGAGACAGTGACCGTCTTTTGCATATCTATCTCCCGGATGAGTATTATGAAACGGAAGAACGGTATCCGGTCATGTATTTCTTTGACGGGCATAATCTCTTCTTCGATGAGGATGCCACGTACGGTACCTGCTGGGGCCTGAAAACCTTCCTGGATCACTGGGACAAGAAGATCATCGTTGTGGGGATGGAGTGTTCCCATAAAGACCGGGAACGGCTTTCGGAATACTGCCCCTACAACAGGCATTTCCTCGGAAAGAGTATCAACGGCAGGGGAAAGGAAACCTTTGACTGGATCATTCGGGAGATCAAGCCGATGATCGACGGTACCTACCGCACCTGGAGCCATCGGGAAGCCACCGGAATCGGAGGCTCCTCCATGGGCGGCCTCATGAGCATGTACGGCATCATCGCCCACAATGACATCTTCTCCAAAGCAGCCTGTGTTTCAACCGGGCTCTGCTGGAATGGGGTCAATCTGCGGCGGGATCTGAAACAGGCGCAGCTGTCCCCGGATACGCGGATCTTTATCTCCTGGGGCGAAACCGAATCGGGACCGGTGCCCGCCGGCGGAAATGCCGAATACGACAGTAAGGAATCCCGCGCTGCCCGGAAGTTTGAACAGGAGCTGCAGGCAAAGCAGGCCCGCACCTGTATGTTCTTCCAGCCCGGAGGACGCCACTGCGAAGCGGACTGGGCAAAACAGGTGCCGCTCTTTATGGACTGGCTCTGGCTTGAGCCGTGATCATGAAGAAGAATGTAATCCGCCGGCACTACCGCTTCCGCGGGGAAGTGCAGGGCGTCGGCTTCCGCTGGTATGCGTCAAATGCGGCACAGGCCGCCGGCACAACCGGCTGGGTGCGCAACGAATATGACGGCTCGGTCACGCTGGAGCTGCAGGGCAGTGAACCGCAGATCGAAGCTGCACTGGAGCTGCTGAAGAAAAACCGCTGGGCCGAGATCCGTACAGCCCAGGCAACGGACATCGAACCGGACGAAGAAGAACGGACGTTCCGGGTAATCCTGTAACGGAGAAATGCATATGAAAATCGACCACATCGCCATGTATGTCAATGACCTGACCGGTGCGCGGGACTTCTTTGTGAAGTATCTCGGCGGGCAGGCCAATGACGGCTATCACAATCCGAAGACGGATTTCAGATCCTACTTCCTCACATTTGAGGACGGCGCGCGGCTTGAGCTGATGAACAAGCCCGGGATGAGTGATCCCGCAAAGGATCTCGCCCGCACCGGCTTCATTCATCTTTCGTTCGCGCTGGGCAGTAAGGAAGCCGTGGACGCAAAGACCGAAGAGTTCCGCAATGCCGGATATGAAGTCATCAGCGGACCCCGGCAGACCGGGGACGGCTACTATGAAAGCTGTGTCGTGGGATTTGAAGGAAACCAGATCGAACTGACCGTGTAACTGCGGGGGTTGAGAAAGGAACGACATATGGGAGAAACAATTCTCTGGCTGGGAATCCTGCTTCCCGTTTGCCTGCTGTTCAGCGGGCTTGGAATCTATGCCATGAAGCGGAAAAAACCGATGTGGTTCTGGTCCGGCACGGAAGTAAACGCAGAAGACATAACGGATATCCGGGCATACAACCGGGCCAACGGGTTCCTCTGGCTTGCGTTTTCCCTGGTGTTCTGGATTTCCCTGGTTCTGGGGCTGCACAGCCGGAAGGCGGCAGGCATTGTTCTGTTCGCCGGCAGTATCCCTGGCGTGATTCTTCTGCCGCTTGTCTGCACAAAGATCTATGACCGGTACCGAAGGGAGCCGGAGAGATGAACGCGAAACCGGAACCTGCAGAGATCCGGTTTGCGGAACGCTATGTCCGCAAAAGCCGGCAGGAGCGTCTCTGTTTTGAACTCGGCAGTCCTAAGCGCCGTTACCGCGGTCTCAGCCGATTCTCTCATCAGGCAGAAGAACTGCTTGCGCCGGAGCGGATCGTCGGAAAAGGTACGATAAACGAGCTGGCCCCGGCATTGGATGAACTGGCTGCGAACAGCCGGGAAACTTCGTGCAGCCTGTTTTCCCCGGATCCTGCGCTGGATCAGACGGTCATGACCCTGCAGGAAGCCCTGACACAGGCGGCACAGAGCCTTGACGCCGTGATCATTGCCGGAGATTCCTTCGCGGTGGTATTCACCGAGCCGGAAAAGGGCGGCAGGGACGTATTTCTGCTGAGATGAACCAG
>CAJOLG010000155.1 GCA_905235315.1 uncultured Solobacterium sp.
GGACGGCCGTATGAGATTTTCTCCGTGTCTGCCCGGTGGTGTCTTTCTTTACCGGCTTTACTGACTCGGGCTTTTTCGGCGGCTCGGCCGGTTCTTTCTTCTGCAGGAAGGCACTGCCGTTCTCCCTTGTCCAGGCGGAGGTGTTGTCTCCGCCCCGGTGCAGGAGAAACTGCGCTGCGATATTGAGATCGGAAAACCGGAAGTTCTTGTCAAACTGCACCTGGCCGTTTTCATCCTCAAAGAGAACCCCCTTCTCGCTCATATCCCGGTACAGCGTACGCATGGACTTCATTTCATTGGGCTGATAGGCCTTCATGGTAGAGCCGGCCAGAATTTCAATGCACTGGGGATTTACATACAATGCGCGGGCATTGACGCTCGGCGTGGTAAGAAGAATGATGTCATCATCCCGCTCTTCCGCTTCCTCCGTCTCCTTGCCGCCTTCATACGGGTAAATCTCTGCGATCTGTCTTGCAAGACGGTCACACCGGTTCAGGATATCCTGGATATTCCAGGTCTCCCGGTTCAACAGTTCCGTATTCATCCGGATATGAAGGGTCTTGCTTAATACATTCTTCTTGAACTTGAAGTCCTGATTTCCCATCCGGGTATTGTCATACTCTGCACAGAGGGTCAGGTTGCCGATCAGGTTGGCATAGAAGGTATATTCTTCGTCATCTGCCGCCCCGCTGTTGCGCTTCCACCAGTTGTTGGGGTTCTGCGGCATGATGTGCTCAATATTGAGATCCGACGTATCCACCTCCGCCGTAGCTCCGTAATGTTCAATGCGTTCCAGCACCGGCCGGATGCACATCAGGGAGTAGGCGTTGATCTCCCGCAGCCTGCTTCGCAGCTGCTGGTCTGTCGGCATTGCCAGGGATTTGCCGCGGTTGTAATTGATCAGGAAAACTTTCGTGATCTCATGAATATTGCGGTGCTTCTTCTTCCAGCTGTTCATCACCGAACGAAGCAGCTGCGGGAAGTACCGGTTCAGCGAACCGTTATCCATACCGCATAATGCCCTTCGGGTGAGATAGGTATCGATCAGACGGATCTCCGCCGCGAAGGTTCTGGCATCGATCTTTCCGTCGTCATACAGGTTATAGAGCTCTACCAGGAAGGGAGCAGGCACTCTTGACTCCGTGCGGCGGAAATCTTTCAATGCCTTCTCTACCTGGGGATCTTCGCATTCTCCGTTATAGATCGTGTAGTAATACCGGCAGTACCGGTTGATTTCCTGAAGGCGTTCTTCCTGGTCGATATGACTGCTGTTCCAGAAGGATTTGAATCCTTCATACACATCCCGTTTGCTTAACAGGCTGTATGTTTTTGCGGCCAAATAGACCCGGAAGAATTCTTCCAGCTTTCGGCTCTGCGGGAAGTACCGTTCCATCGGCTGCCAGTAGAGGCGGTAGTTGCGCTCCTGCACATCACTGGCATCGTTCATCAGAATATAATTGCGGATCAGATCCGCGGACGTAAGCGGAGCTCCCGTGGAGTTGATGGACTCGAAGATCTGCTGGGAGTCATCCTGTTCACTGAGCGGGAAGGCAAGAATATCGAGCCTGCTCAGAGTATCCAGAATGGCCAGGAGACTGTGCTTTTTATTCATCTCCAGGATGCGGTCATAGATATATTCATAGTTGCGGCAGATATTGCTTTCGCGGTTCTTTTTGCTTAAATCCTTCTTATTTCCGTATAACAGGCGCTCATACGTATCATCATCCGATACCGTGGGCTTCAGCCGGAGTTTGATATCTTCCGAGGCATGCCGGTTATAAAGATAGAAATCATCAATGATTCCGGCTGTCTCCCTGTCTTTCCGCTCACCTGCGATCTTTCTGAGACATACCAGAAACAGGAATGACGTGGTCAGACGCTGCTGGCCGTCAACGATCCGGATCTCCCGATACATGGATCCCCGTTCAAATTCCTTATAGATCAGAATACCGAGAAAATGCGGAAGATCCCGGTTTCCCAGCAGCGCTTCAATGTCATTCATGAAGCGCGCGGTTTCCGCTTCGGGACTCCAGGTGTAGTTTCGCTGATATACCGGAATCACAAACTGTGATCCCATCGTAGATTTTATAAAGTCCGAGATATTCGTCCGGACAGGCTGTTTCATCATATTTGGATGTACCTCTTAATTCATACCCGCCTATTTTACCATGAACGGTCAAGCGGACATTTGAAAACGGAGACTGGATGTCCCCGTTTCTGCGCTTGTCAGTTCTGAAGCGGTGTTACTTTGTTCGGGTTCATTTCGTTGTCGATTGCCATCCCCGCGATCTTCCAGGTACCGGCGACTTCGAGGAAGCTCATCTGAAATCCGCCGTACCAGGTACGCTCTACATCGCCATTGGAGGCATAGTAATCGAAGGTCACAAACCCGACCATGGAATCATCACTCTGCTGAATGATGTTGAAGGCTTTTTCATTGGAGAACCGGCTTGTACCGTGTGCGGTAAACCACGTGTTCTGAACACCGGAGACTCTGGAATACCAGTCGCTGTTGGTAATGGAAACTGCCGCCACCTGGCCGAGGCCGGCTTCCTGTGCAGGCCACTTGGCGCAGATGATCGCATCATCGATCATCGTCTGTTCCAGTTCCGGATCGTTGACGGTCTTCCCGATGAAGATATGTCCGGTCAGAACATCCGTCAGGGTGCCGTAGCCGCTTTCGCCCTGCACTTCGATGTTCGGCTCGCCGAGCAGGTTATCCAGCTCATAGACATCTACTTTCGGTGCTTCCGAAGTATCCCGCATGCCTGTGAAATTGGATGCCACGGTATTCTCATTGACAAGATATTCTTTGCCGATGGGGACGCCGTTGGCGGTAATGGAGAGCCCGGCGGGAACTTCGATCACATAGTTCTTGTCTCCCGCAAAGATCGTGGATGCTTTCCAGGAACCGTCGGCCGCCTTGATCAGCTTCAGGGTCGCAAGGAACTTTTTGTCATAGTAGAGTTTGTAGTCGGTTGAACCGTCGGTGTTGTCGAGCCCCGTATACTCGATTTTCGAAGTATCAACGCCCTGGTAGATCTCCTGCAGCTTTGCGATGTAATCTTCCTTGGAATTGATATGCGGGCTTACAACCATCGAATCTTCATAGATTCCGTCAAAATCCTTGTTGTTGATATGTCCGAAATACGCAGAGATTGCGGATTCGGGAAGCGCCGCTTCCGCTGCCGCAAATTCTTTTTTTGCGTTGTCGACATAACTCTTTCCCCAGAAGCCGAGGCCTACTCCCAGCAGCACGACCACTGCCAGTCCCAATCCGGTTTTAATCCGCATCTCAGTTATCTCCTTTCACAAGGAACACCGTAGGCAGATTCCTGGATCCGTACATGGAAACCGGGGTGTTCACATAATCACCGTCATAGATCATCGCCGAGGAGTTTCCGCCGTCAAGGTTTGCGGCCATGACTGCGTCATTATCCTGGAAGATCTTGATGATATCTTCATATAATGCGCCGAAGCTTGTCGGCCCTCTGCCGTCTACCACCAGCAGCATAAATGTTCCGTCACTGCGCTGGCCGATCGCCGTGCGCGGGTTTAACATGCCAAGGTTATCCGTGCCTTCCTTGAAGACCACCTGGTAGTTGTTAATAAATACCGGGCCGAAGGTTACCGCTTCCTGAAGACCCCATTCGAGGCACTCATTGCCGGTCGCGTTGGCACAGAAGAGTTTGCCGTCCTTTGTGATGCCGACAATGCCGAGATAGGTATTCGCATTGCCGTATACGAGTTTTCCTTCATGGATAACAATACCCTGCGGAATGGAGCCGTTGCCGTGTCCGCCGTCATCCTGGAAGCCGCCGCCGTTGATTCCGGCAAGCGCATGATACATCTCGACATACTCATCCAGGGAAGGTGCTGCAGAACCGGTCCCGAGATACGGGTTGACCGCAACCGAGATATCTTCCGGGTTGTGCACCAGCATCATATATCCCTCATACGTGGTTCCGTGAACAGGCACGATTTCAATGTCGGGAATCTCCTGCCCCGGAGTGGATGTCTGAGCCGTTTCATCCACCGTCACAGTGTTGTCACGGATATTGTTGATCTGCTCATCGGTATAGAACATGCGCACAATTTTATAATCCGTGGAGTCAAGATCCAGATCGCGGATCTGTTCCCGGCTGTAAGCCACTGCTTCACCGGCATACTTTTCCTTCATATAAAAATAGAACGTTGCGGC
>CAJOLG010000156.1 GCA_905235315.1 uncultured Solobacterium sp.
GCTGCAGCAACTCGCAAAGCTCAGTCGGCTGCCTATGGTTTTCAGTTGTGCCCACAGAACTCCATGCAGAAGGTCGGAGGCTGGTCTGTGAACTATAACGGCGCATTCTCGTGACTCAGTCAGGGGAGGTTCACGCGCCAGCGCGACTTCGGTATAATATACTTTGACAGAGCCTGCAGTTGACAGCAGAGGATGAACATGCATGGGTGACAGGCACCCGCTGAAAAGATGAAAGGAGTGACATCATGATCAAAGTGGCGTTTTATGATGCAAAAGAATATGACAAGGCGTCTTTTGAGCCTTATGGCGGGCAGTATGATATACAGTTCAGGTTTTTTGAAACGAAGTTAAATGAGGACACTGCAGAACTGGCAAAAGGAAGCGATGCGGTCTGTGTTTTTGTGAACGATTCAGTTACTGCTGCAGTAATCGATAAGCTCTATGAGTATGGTGTCAGAATGATCGCGCTTCGGTCTGCCGGCTATAATAATGTTGATGTGCGGGCTGCCTTTGGGAAAATTCATGTGGTTCATGTTCCGGCATATTCACCCTATGCCGTTGCCGAACATGCGATGGCATTACTGCTGACTTCCATTCGGCGTATCCATAAAGCTTATAACCGCACAAGGGACTTTAATTTCTCTTTGGGCGGACTTACGGGTTTTGATCTTCATGGGAAAACGGTCGGAGTCATCGGAACAGGAAAGATCGGGCGGGTTTTCATAGATATTTGCCGCGGTTTTGGTATGAAGGTTCTTGCGTATGACCCTTTCCCGGCAAAGGACAGCGGAATAGAGTATACGTCCCTTGAAGACCTGTTTATGGGAAGTGACATCATTTCCCTTCATTGCCCGCTGACAGACGGGACGAGGCATTTGATTGATGAAAATGCTATTCACAAGATGAAAAAAGGTGTTGTTATCGTGAACACATCAAGAGGCGGTCTGATCGATGCGGAAGCACTGTTAAATGGGATTAAAGACCGGAAGATCGGAGCGGCCTGTCTGGATGTATATGAAGAAGAAGCTGACATTTTCTTCGAGGACCGGTCCGGGCATATCTTAAATGATGAACTGCTGTCACGGCTGATCTCAATGCCGAATGTTATTGTCACATCCCATCAGGCGTTTCTGACAAAAGAGGCGTTGAACAATATTGCAGAAACAACAGTGAACAATATTCGCTCATATTTCAGCAACAATGGCGTCTGTGATAACGAACTGTGTTATCGCTGCGGTGCTGTCGAAGAATGCAAAAAAGAAAGAAAAGAAAGATGTTTCTGAATACCGGCAGAGCTGTGCATGGGTGACAGGCGCCTGCTTGTATACACATATTTCGTGGAAAACCACAACCTCTCACGTATATATCAGTGCAAGATGAAAAAAAGCTTTCCGGAGAACTTTGCAGACCGGGAAGCAGAAAAAAGGGAATTGACTGGAATATACTGCCGCTTCACGCTGATGATCGCGCAGTATATCTTGCATTATTATACGAGGAGGGTCCTATGAAATCAGATATCTTTAAAAAGTTTTTGGCAGCCATATTGCTGGCTGCGTTGGTCCTGGGAACCGTTCCGGTTCAGTCGTTCGCAGAAGAGATCCTTGAAGTCCCGCAGGAAGAGGATGTACTTGAAGCCTCACAGGAAGAAGATATGCCTGAATTCCTGCAGGAAGAAGACGTGCCTGAAGATTGGCAGAACCCGGATCAGGTATCGGATGATCTGTTTTTTGAAGAGGACCAGGACAGTTTTGTTGATCCCGGTTTTGAAGAGACAGCTTCGGATTCGAACGATATGACGGATGCATTCGCTGATGAAGCAGAGTTTATCGGCGATGATATATCCGAAGATGAGGAGCAGATCCTTGAAATTGTAGAAGACGATGAGACTGAAGCAGAAGAAGAGCCGGGGTTTATCCTCGATGAAGAGGAGATCGAGCCCGAGGAAAGCCTTTTATTTGCAGCAGATGAACCGGAAGCGCCCGGCAGATATATCCTGTGGTTCCAGATGCTTGGCAATGACGACTTTGCACAATACTTTGATGAACAGATCCGGATATATGATCCTGAAGGAAATCAGATTGGTGACAGGCTGATCTTTGAAAAGGCGGCTGAAGGAAATTCGTATGAAGAACGCTGGGGCGTAAAACATATACGTGCCGCTTTCGATGCAGCGCCTGCTATGATCGAGATCCGGGTCAGTTACCAGCGTATAGGATTAGATGACGGACCGGCTGAGGTCGTCTATACAGCGCCATTTGAAGTCAATTATGACGGAACGGACGCAATCGGTCGCAGGGTCGATACAAGGGAAGAAATACTGTTCTGCCGTTACGGCATCGAATGCGAGGAGGCTCACGGCCCCCTGCATTACGTCGATCAGTACGGCAATACACATGTTCAGAACAAGTACAGTGTGTTCAGCGGACTCCTGGAGGGAGAAACGGGAAAAGAGACCTGGTTTGCTCTGAGAAGTAATAAGACGGTACAGTATCTGCCGGTCAAAGGAAACATCAACCTTGTTCTGTGTGACAACCAGTATCTTAGATCTGAGGGGGGGTTATATATCTATCCCAACAGTTCGCTCACGATCTGGTGCCAGAAGAGCGGTACAGGACAACTGTTTGCGTACGGGGATACACCGGGTTCAGCGAGTCCGTTTGAACATTATAACGGAGCTCCCGGTATCGAAGTGGATAAGAGAGGAACTCTGGTCATCAACGGAGGAATCATTACTGCTGAGGCGGGGATCGCCGCTGCGGGAATAGGCAGCAGACAAGGCCAGACAAGCGGAGCCATAACGATCAATGGAGGTACGGTTAAAGCGAAAGGCGGCAAGGCGGCGGACAGCCTGGTTCCCGATGCTGCGGACCAGAGCAACGGCGCCGGGATCGGCGGCGGCGGAAGAGGATCAAGCGGCCCGATCGTTATCAACGGAGGCACCGTTGTTGCAGAAGCCGGAACCCGCGGCTACGGCGCGGCCGGGATCGGAAGCGGATCCTATGCTTCATCGGGATCCATTACCATTACCGGGGGATCCGTCAAAGCTGCCGGTAATAATTACGGCGCAGGGATCGGTTCCGGGGCAAAAGCATCATCAGGCCCGATCCTCATAAGCGGCGGCACGGTTGAGGCACAGGCCAGGTGTGGTGCCGGTATAGGGTCCGGAGGAAGAATTAAGTCATCTGACACCAATAACAACGGCCCCATCACGATCACCGGCGGAACCATCTTTGCCCAGTCAGGTGACACACAGAGAGACTCCTTCGGGAGCGGTGCCGGGATCGGTTCCGGCAGAGGCGGGCCGCAGGCAGGAGATATCACGATTTCCGGCGGTGTCGTAAAGGCTGTCTGCACGAGACGTTCCGCCGGTATAGGCGGGGCAGCCGGTGATAAAGACGGATTTGCCGGCGGCAATATAACCATCGACGGAAGATTCACAAAAGTCACCGCTTTGAGTGTCGGCGGTGCGGGAATCGGTTCCGGCGGAAGAGATGTGGGGCCCAATGGCCTTGCTGCCAAGGGGGCGCCGGGCGGAAATATCACGATCAATAACGGACATGTCATTGCGGCGTCTACAGGTGCCGGAGCCGGGATCGGAGGCGGAAACGGCGGAGATGGCGGAAGGATCACCATCAACGGAGGAAATGTTGAAGCCTGCGGCGGGTATTCAAAATACAATTGGAGCTCATCCGGGTCGGGCAAACCACATCTTGGCAATTATTCAAATGTAATTGCAGATCTCATGATGGACGCGTTTTACGATCGGATGACAGACCGGATCATGGGTCTCATTTACAATGATACGTTCAGCGGTGCCGGGATCGGAGGCGGTTCACACGCCGCTGGCGGAACCATCGTTATAAACGGAGGGATTGTTGAGGCGACAGCCGGATCCAATGCGACAAGTGCGATCGGACACGGAAGGGAAAACGAAAACAGCGGTTCTCTTACACTGTATGAGAATTCAGAAGTCACTTACGGGAATCACTACGGCGATGAGATCAAGGAAGAAGATTGCGAACGTAGTGCGCGCAGACATACCTACGCCCAGAACAACAGCTATGCTAAAATAGCACCCGGAAAGATCACTGTATCCGTGAACCTCCCATGACTAAAGTCACGGGCTTCCTGATGCGGCTTCCGCCGCAGGCTGCTTTAGGCAGCCGGACCTGGTCCTCCGGCAGTCAGCCAG
>CAJOLG010000157.1 GCA_905235315.1 uncultured Solobacterium sp.
TCGAGGGGCTGTTATGAGAATATCGGTACTGACCCTGTTTCCCGAACTGTTTGACCGGTTTTTCACCACCAGTATTGTCGGACGGGCGGCGGAACGCGGAATCATTACGACAGATCTTGTTCAGATCCGCGATTACGCAAAAGACATCCACCGCCATGTGGATGATACGCCGTTCGGGGGCGGCGCCGGCATGGTAATGAAGTGCCAGCCTGCGCTTGATGCGCTTGCCTCGGTCCGGACGGAGGACAGCCATGTCATCCTGCTCAGCGCATCGGGGACGCCCTATACCCAGAAAAAAGCACATGAGCTTGCGGCGAAAAACCATCTTGTTTTTCTCTGCGGCCACTATGAAGGTGTGGATGAGCGGATTGCGGAACGATGTGATGAGCAGATCTCCATCGGTGATTATGTACTGACCGGCGGGGAACTCGGAGCGATGGTGATTGCCGATTCCGTAATTCGTCTTTTGCCCGGTGTCATCCGGGAAGACAGTATCTGTGAGGAATCCTATGAAAACGGTCTTCTGGAGTACCCGCAGTATACGCAGCCCGCAGAGTATGACGGAGAGAGTGTTCCGCAGGTGCTGCTGTCAGGGCATCATGAGAACATCCGGAAATGGCGGCTGACACAGTCTCTGCTGCGGACACGGGAAGTCCGCCCGGATCTCTTTGCGGCACATAAACTGACAGAAGAGGAAGAGAAGCTGCTTGAGGCGGCGGATAATGAAAAATGATTCCGTTGCATTTTTCGGTTCTCATGATACGATGAACGTGTTTCAGAGGCGGTTATGGAAGACAGCGGAATGATGATAAAAGTCACAGTTTTAAGGCGGTCCCTGTTTCCGAAAAAGGTAACTCCGGAGATGATTATGCTGGAAGAAATGCAGTCCGGAGGGATCAAAGACGGAAAATTCACGCATGAGGAAACCGGGGAGCCTTTCAGAGTGGCTTATAATCCGAAGCGGATCGGACGCGGAATCCAGATTCGGTGGGATGAGAACAATGTCCGCTTTACCGAACTCTGTCTCAACCTTCCGACGAGTGAGGAAGAACTGGAAGATTTTTTCCGGATGACAGCCCGGCTTGCCCGGCAGGATATCAGTGAGGTTCTGCTCAACGACAAACCGTTTGGCCCGAAACAGTACCATGATGTTCATGAAACCTACCGGATTTATAACCTGAAACTCCTGCATGAGATGATGGGCAATGTGCTGAACGAACAGCCCAACCAGGTTTCCATCGGCTGCGTCTTTCACCGTCTTGCGGCGGGAGAAAAGGAAGCGGACCGCATGTGGGCGGGAGTTGACGCTTCTGCGTTCCGCGACTGGATGCATGAATCCCAGGCGGTGGACGCATATTACTCCGAAGCACGGATTGAAGAAAACAAACCGGAAAACGAGTACAAGGCGGTATTTACCATGCCGTCCGGCAATAATGTGATCCTTCCGGATCACGAAGAGCTTCCGATCCGGTTCTATGACCTTGAGACCGGAAGGCCATGTTATGAGATTTCCGAATGGCTGGTTGAACTGGTGGATGACTCCCGGCGGAGAGTTCTTGGGAAGATGCCGCTGAAGAAATTCCGCAGTCTTCTTCCGCGGGAGAAGGTCTCCTATTATGATGCGGCGGACTCTCTTCTCGAACCTTTCACGGTGGATGAGCTGATGAGTCTTCTTGATCGGGCGGGGCAGGATCATGACTGACCGTCTTTTTTTGCGTCTGTTCCGGGCGGAAGACGGCCCGGCATTTTATGAAAATGTGATGCGTGATATCGAAGCCGCGGAGATCTTCGGCATTGACGCCGGGTCCCCGGCAGCGGCCCAGGCCTATACCGAAGCACGCGAAACATACAGCGGGCGGCCCGGTTTTTATGATTATGCGGTTGTCCGGACTGCAGACAATGTTCTTCTCGGAGAAGTCAATGCGGCGTATATCCCGCCGGATACCGCAGATATCGGATATGTCATCGGCCGAAAGCACCGCGGAAACGGATATGCCTCCGAAGCGCTTGATCTGCTGCTGCGCAGGCTGTTTGAAGAGGGAATCACAACGGTCTACGGTGCCTGCAGGCCCGACAATCATGCGTCCGAAACGGTTATGCGTGCATGTGGGATGACCGAAGCGGTTTCGGTACCGGACAATGTAAAAAAGCGGGAGACGGAAACCGGTCTGAAGTGGTTTGTGAAACAGATCGGATGAACCGGGCATTCCGCATTTCTGTTATAGTTTATACATCGGAATAAGGAGAATGTGTTATGAGTATGAGGCCTGCGGGCATGGGAAGAGGCATGCGGAATTTTCTCACGGAAGAGGAAAAAGAAAATGCGCCGAAAGTTACGAAAGAGCTGCTGGCAAGAGTGTTTTCATGGCTGAAACCATACTGGAAACAGTTTGTACTCACGCTTATCTGCATTCTGATTTCTTCCGTTCTGTCGATTCTTCCTTCGGTTCTTACCGGTGAGATCATTGATCAGGGACTGTACGGGCGCAATCTGGAGGTGCTCATCCGTCTGATTCTGCTGTCGCTTCTGGTGACATTCCTTTCGAATCTGATCGGTGTTGCGGAAGCGTTCCTCAATGCATGGATTGCCCAGCATATTACGTTTGATATGCGGAATGAGATGTTCCGTCATCTGGAGTCCATGTCACAGCGCTTTTTCACGACAAACAATCAGGGGGATATCGTTACGCGCATGACGTCTGATGTGGACGGCGTGAAGCGGGTGATTACAGATACGTTTTCAAGCATTCTTTCCAATTCCATTACGCTGATTGTCGCAATGGTTGCGATGTTTCAGCGCAACTGGATTCTTGCGATACTGGGCATCATCATTGTGCCGCTGTTTGCGATTCCTACCCGGCGGGCAGGGAAAACGCGCTGGTCACTTACCAAAGAGGCGCAGGAATGCAATGATCAGATCAATGGAATTCTGAATGAAACACTGTCCGTCAGCGGTCAGACACTGGTCAAACTTTTCTGCAAGGAAGAAGAGGAATACAAAAAGTACGAAGAAGCCAACCGGAAGATGATTGACCTCAATATCCGGGAGTCCATGGCAGGCCGCTGGTTCCGTGTCATCATCAGCACGGTATCCTCAATCGGGCCGATGCTGCTGTATCTTGTCGGCGGCATCCTGATGATGAAATATGACAGTGATCTTACCGTCGGCGATATTACGGTTCTTGTAACGCTGCTTTCCCGCATGTATGGCCCGGTCAACCAGCTGCTGAATATTCAGGTGGACTGGATCCGTTCCATGGCGCTGTTCACGCGGATCTTTGAATACCTGGATATGGAGCCGGAAATCAAGAATCCGCCGCATCCGATTATTCCCGACAAGGCAACCGGCGCCGTCCGCTTTGATCATGTCGGATTCTATTATGAGTACCCGCATCACATTCTGAAGAATGTCAGTTTTGAACTGAAGGCCGGTCACAGTGTGGCGATTGTCGGGCCGTCCGGCTCCGGCAAGAGTACGATGATCAATCTCATCCCACGGCTGTATGATGCCACGGGAGGAGTTGTCTACTTTGATGAGACGGATGTGAAACGGCTTGATCTTACCTGGCTGCGGTCCAATATCGGCATTGTGACGCAGGATACGTATCTGTTTAACGGAACGATTCGCGAGAACCTGCTTTACGCAAAGCCGGATGCGAAAGAGCGGGAACTGATCGATGCCTGTGAAAAGGCGAATATCTATGACTTTATTCAGACGCAGCCGGACGGACTGGATACGATGGTCGGAAACCGCGGACTGAAACTGTCCGGCGGGGAAAAACAGCGCATCTCGATTGCCCGTGTTCTGCTGAAGAATCCGGCCCTTATGATCTTTGACGAAGCGACTTCTGCCCTGGATTCCATCAGTGAACAGAAGATTCAGGCTGCGATCGATCCCCTGATTGAAAGCCGTACATCCATTCTCATCGCACATCGTCTGAGTACGATTCTTGCGGCAGATGAAATCCTTGTACTGAAGGACGGAAAGATCGTTGAACGCGGCCAGCACGCAGATCTTGTCCGCAAGGGCGGTGTTTATACCGAGCTCTACGAGACCCAGTTCGGAGCTGCCGTAAACGCAGGCGACGGCCAAAATGAAGAAGGGCGTGTTGCGGGCTGGAACGCCAGCTATACCGAAGGGGAAGATTGATATACACCGCTGAATACCCATGCATTCCCGGAAGATTC
>CAJOLG010000158.1 GCA_905235315.1 uncultured Solobacterium sp.
TCAGGGAAGCGGATGACCGGCCGCAAGATACAGACGGTACCAGTCTTTCCGGGAAAGACGGATATTCTCCGCACTTTTGATTTCACAGAGACGGTCTTCACTCGCTGTTCCGGTGATGATCTGGATGCCGGCCGGATGCCGCAGGATCCACGCAGCCGCAAGTGCGGTAACGGTGGTGTCATACACTTCCGCAAGTTCATTCAGAACATGGTTGAGCTCTTCGTATTCCGGTGCTCCGATGAATACCCCTTTCCACGCAGGCATCTGAAACGGTGACCAGGCCTGGATGGTGATGTCATTGATCCGGCAGTAATCAAGCACACTGCCGTCATGATCGATGGAGCCGGGTGTTTCCATATTCACTTCCATCCCGTTGGCAACCATGTTCGATACCGGCAGGGAAAACTGCAGCTGGTTGTAGAGAATCTCCTGCTTCACATATTTCCGAAGCAGTTCGATCTGCGCCGGCTTGTGGTTGGATACTCCGAAACTGCGCACTTTGCCGGAGCGCTCCAGTTCATCAAAGGCGGATGCCACTTCTTCCGGTTCGACAAGCGCATCCGGTCTGTGAAGCAGAAGAATATCAAGGTAGTCTGTTTTCAGGCGGGTCAGGATTCCATCCACTGCGGAAAGAATATGTTCTTTGGAAAGATCATAGTATCCCCTGCATATCCCGCACTTGGACTGAATGATCAGATCTTCCCGGTTCAGGGAGGAATCTGCCGCAAGCGCTGTTCCGAACACCTCTTCACTGCGGCCGTCTCCGTAAATATCCGCGTGATCGAACCAGGTCATTCCGTTGTCGACTGCTGTGTGGATAAACCGTGCCATTTCTGATGTTGTTTTGTCGGCAAGACGCATACATCCGACAATCACCGACGTGTCCTTATACATGAGAAATCTCCTTTCAAAATCCGAACCAGCCGCTGGTTTCATCTTTTTTGTTTTCGTTCTTCGATTATCTTTCTTCCTGTTTCTATTATTTATTGTAACGTTGAATTCATCCGCGGAACAGATTCAAAGCAGCGCAGAAACGCTGCTGTTACGTTACAATTAAGATAACAGCGACAGAGGAAAGGAACTGCCCTTATGACGGATCTGATTCAGGAATGTGAAGAATTATATGAAGAAATCGTTTCGCTTCGCCGGGAAATCCATGCCCATCCGGATCTTGGAATGGAGTGTGAAGGCACCGTGAAGCGTATTACAGAATATCTTTCGAAGGAGGATATTCCGTTTTCTGTGACCCCGCACGGCGGCGTTACCGCAGAGCTCACCGGAACGAAAGGACCTTCGGATCACGTGATCCTTATGCGCAGTGATATGGACGCCCTTCCGCTGTGCGAAGATACCGGTCTGCCGTTCGCTTCCGCCGAGGAAGGTCGTATGCATGCCTGCGGGCATGATCTGCATACCGCCATTATGCTGGGAAGCGCAAAACTTCTGCAGAGGCATTCAGGCGATTTTGCCGGAACCGTACGGCTTCTGTTTCAGCCCGGGGAAGAGATTTCCGAAGGAGCACGCCTGATGATTGAGGACGGTGTTATGGAAGGTGTTTCCATGGTATACGGCCTGCATATGGATCCGTTTGCGCCGACAGGTACCATCCGGCTCAAACCCGGACCGGACTGGGCAGCGGTCGACCGTTTTACGATTACCGTGCACGGGCAGAGTTCCCACGGCGCCATGCCGCACAAGGGGGCGGATGCGACTGTCGCAGCCGCTGCCGTACTGCAGGCAATCCAGGCTGTTGTTTCCCGCATGAGTGATCCGGTATGTCCGCTGGTCATTACCGTGGGAAGTTTTCACTCCGGAACCACCTGGAATATCATTTCCGACAAGGCGGAGCTGAACGGAACCTGCCGCTCCTTTGACCCCGAAGTATATGACCGGCTGCCGGACCTGCTCGAACGAGTGACAACAGAAGTACCGAAAGCCTATGGCTGTACGGGAGAACTGAAGATGGTGCGGAAAACACCTCCGCTGATCAATGATCCTGCAGTTTATGAAATTGCCCGCGCATCGGCAGCCAAAGTTCTCGGAGAAGACAGGGTTCTCCCCGCAAAGCAGGAAATGATCGGTGAGGATTTTGCGTGCTTTGAACAGTTTGCGCCGGTATGTTTCGTACACCTTGGCGGCGGTGCGGATTATCCGCTGCACAGCAGTCATGTGATCTTTCAGGAGGAAGCCATGAAAGCCGGGATGGCAGCCGAAGTGCAGTTTGCGCTTGATGCCCTGAACGATCTGAATTCCAAAACCAGATAAAAACCCTGCATACCGGCAGGGCTTACCGGGGATCTCTGCCTGCTGTGCAGGCGGTGCAGATCCCTTTTAATATTTTCGATTTCTGAAATTTGTATCCGGGGTGTCGATATCAAAGGTCTCTTCCGACGAAATCACTCTGAGAGGCACTTCCATTCCATCCTCGAGCTGTTTTAATGTGCGCATGACAATCGGGCCCAGAAGCGGCGTGCATTCCGCCACAAAACTCACTTCGCCGGACTGTATGCCGTTGAGGGCTTCCTTTGTGCCGTCAATGGAGAGGAGCCTGATATCCTCTCCCGGCGTCAGACCGTATTCCTTGATGGCTGAGATCGCCCCGAGCATCATATCGTCATTATGGGAAAAGATTACATCAAAGTCGGCACCGTTCTCCTCAAGATATGCTTTTACGGCAAGATATCCTTCATCCCGGGAGAAGTTTCCGTTAATACTGCCGATGATTTCAAATTTTTCGCTCTCACCCATCATATTCCGGAAGCCGGTTCCCCGGTCGATTGCAGGAGAGGCACCCTTTGTCCCTTCCAGTTCAAGGATGCGTACATGCCCATAATCCTGCATGTGCTCCTCGATCCATCGCATACACCTTGCGCCTTCTTCCACAAAGTCGGAGCCGACAAACGAGGTGTAGAGTTCTTCCGAGCAGCTGGTGGCCCGGTCCGAAAGAATGATCGGCACATTCATCTCCCTGGCCTTTTCAAACGCCTCCTCCCAGCCGTCCTCAACAAGCGGGGAGACGATGATTGCATCTTTCCCGTCCGCAAGGAAATCGTAAAAGGCCTGGAGCTGCTCCTCGATGGAGCTGCACTCCCTCACCTCGAGATCTACGTTATACTCCTTGGCCGCATCGGAGAAGGATTCCGTATTCGCTCTTCGGAAGCCGGTGTTCTCGTCAATCTGAACATAGCCTACCGATTTTATTTCCTTCCGCACAGCACTGCCTTCGATATCCTCACCCATATTGGCATTGTCCGCAGTAACGACTCTGTTTCGGGTGATGATCTGCTTTGCGCCGCCTCTGTCGCCGTTTAAATAATTCACAGCGTAGGTAAGCGCCTGGCTTGCGCCGGTCGGACAGATAATGGTTGCGTCAATCAGGCCTTCTCTTACCATCTCAAGGCCGCCGTCCTTACCGGCAAACCCGTCGACTCCCATAATCTTTATGCCTTTAATGTTAAGACGCTCTGCTGCGAGGGCTGCGCCGTAAGCCATGTAATCATTCTGGGTCAGGATGAGATCAACATTCCGGAGGGAATCATACCCCCAACTGACGAGCATATCCTCTGTCTCATCCCTTGTCCCGCTGCTTACATAGAGCCGTTCAATTTCCATGTTCTCAGGAGCCGCGGCCTGCAGCAGCTGTGATCTCTGGCGTCCGGTAAAGTTGTCGATAATGACATTCAGGATCCGGATCGGCCGGTCCTCTCCGGCATCGGTGAGTGCGGTGATCGCCTCAAGTTCCTGTTTGACAACGAGTTTGTCGTCCACGCCGAAAAAGCAGGTATAGTCAAACCCTTTGATGGCCCGGTCCAGCAGAAGAATGGGCATGTCCTCGTTGTAGATCGCCTCCACCTCACTCATGAGCTCCTCTACATCAACCGGAGACACAATGAGAAGTTCTGCACCATAGCCTATCAGATTTCTCATGTCGCGCTTCTGCTTCTCTACATCACCGCCGGCGTCGGTAAATACAAGCTTAAGCCCCGGATACTTATCCGCCTCCTCCGAAAGCTCATTCTTAAGGACGATTCTCCACTCATCCGTCAGATTGGCAAGGGATACACCCACAAGATGTGTTACCGATGTGCTCCGCACCCGCGTGCAGCCTGAACCATTGAACAGGATCAGCGTCATGGCCAGGATCGTGAACAGAAACTTACGTATCTTTCTCATACCTTTCTGCACATTCTTTCTGTAATCTGCAGGAGAGATATTCATTTCCTTCTTAAACGCAGTGCTGAAATAGTGCTGCGTGGAGTAGCCGCACTTAAATGCGATCTCATAAATGGGCATACTGGTCTCTGAAAGCATGGAAACCGCTTTTGACAGACGCAGTCTCTGAAGATACTCCCCGAAGGAATCTCCGGTCTCTTCCTTGAATTTTTTACTCAG
>CAJOLG010000159.1 GCA_905235315.1 uncultured Solobacterium sp.
TCTATGTATGCATGGCGTAAGGCCGGCAAACGGCTGGAGGAGATTCTTCCGGTAAACAAACTGTATTCCGGGAGTCATTCGCAAATCCTGTCTGCGGATACACCGCCCCGTTATACCACGGTTCTTGCATGCATGATTCCGATGATACCCAACGGTATCATTCCGGTCCTGGCTGCCCGCATGGACATCACGGTGAAACAGTTTGCCTTTGCGGTATGGCTCGGTATGTTTCCGAATATTCTGATCTGCTGCGGTATCGGCAGCTCGCTGATCCAGGGGGACTGGCATATCGCATTGCTGTATACGCTGCTTATGGCCGCAATTGTCGTTGTCCTGAAAGTATTCCAGAAACAGATTCTCTATATTCTGCGGCGCATTGTTCACGGAAAACCCCAGGAACAGACGCCGGGGAACCGGACGGAAAACGCGGAGTAAGCCGACGTTCTTCAATGAATACATAAAAACAGTTTCCGATTGACTGCGGAAACTGTTTTAACATGCATATGTGCCTATTTCCGGAACAGGAAAAGGCTCAGCAGCACGGTTCCGACCATAACGATCACTACCGCAAGCGTCTGCTGCATATTGAGATCCATGATGTGCCTCCTTTCGTTCATGAAATGAAGAAAGGAGAAGGGCGCGGAATCAGCTTCCGCCGGATCACACCGCATGAAAGAAACAGGCGGGAGAACGGTGCTGTATCTGCCGTATACGAACCCGCACAGCTGCCGACAGAAACGGTGAACCGCTTCGGAAGAAACAGAACCACGCGGGAGGAATCCCCGGCGCGGCTTCCCTCCTGGAGATGATCGTTTGCGGAAGAAAGGAGAACCTCTGCCGCATCGGTATTCCGGCGGGACATTCCGGTCTGCTCGGGGACATACGGCAGGGAACTGCCGGATACCGAGTAAAACCGGCTGTCCATCCGGTTCGAACCGGGAAAAGACCGCTGCGGTCCGTAAAAGACCAGGGCGGCCGAAAGCAGAATCGTCAGTATCGTTTGGCGAACCAGTTGCATTCCCCCAAATCGTAACATTTTTTTGCCGGGGTACGATTGATTGTTCGCGGAAATCATGGTAAAAAAAGCATTGGTTAAAGGGAGTAGCCGGCGCTCAATGCGTTTCCCTGATCGTCAGCACGATCGAACAGATCCGGTTTTGTGAAAGCAAACGGCGAGACTTTACCATACGGGTTTTCGTGTGGTGAGGTCTTTTTCTTGTCTCACCGCCGGAAGGAGGAGGAAAGAATATGCTGTTTGCCGGAATTGTTTTTGTCATTACGTATGCGCTGATGCTGGGGCTTCCGAAGTACCGGCCGTGGATTGCGCTTTGTTCTGCGGGGGTCTATATCTTCAGCGGGATCCTCAGTGTGCCGGAGGCATTTGGATGCATTGACTTCAATGTGCTGATGATGATCGCCGGCACAATGGGTATCGTATCCTTACTGATTGAGTCAAAGATGCCTGCCCGGATTGCGGACATCATTCTGGAAAAGGTTCCCAATGTGAAATGGACCATCGTTTCCCTGTCTCTGTTTGCGGGGATCGTCTCCGCGTTTATTGATAATGTGGCGACCGTGCTGATGATCGCACCGATCGCACTTGAGATATCCCGGAAGCTGAAGATCAGCCCGGTCGGGATGATTATCTCGATTGCTGTTTCCTCCAACCTGCAGGGCGCTGCGACACTGGTCGGGGATACCACGTCGATTATGCTGGGAGGATATGCCGGGATGAACTTTATGGATTTCTTTGTATATCACGGCCGGCCGGGCATCTTCTTTGCGGTGGAACTCGGTGCGCTTGCGGCCGCGTCGCTGCTGCTGGTTCTGTTCCGCAATGAAACACAGCCGGTCACTTCCGGCCAGCGCACGGAAGTTACAGATTATGTTCCCTCTGTACTGATGGTTTCCATGGTGCTGGGGCTTATCATCGCATCCATGCTGGAGGGGATGCCGGCTATGATCAACGGATACATCTGTGTGAGTCTGTTTGCGGTTGGGCTTATTATCCGGAGTGTGCGGGATCGCAGTGCAGAAGCCGCAAAAAAAGCGATACGCGAAATTGATTATGAAACCCTGCTTCTGCTGGCCGGTCTCTTCATCGTTGTCGGCGGTATCAGTAAAGCAGGCGTTGTCGCAAAAGCTGCGGAAGTCTTTACCCGGATCAGCGGCGGGAATCTGTTTCTGATCTATACGATCATTACGTGGGCCAGTGTTCTTCTTTCCGCATTTATTGACAACATTCCGTATGTCGCTGCGATGCTGCCGGTAGTGAAAGGAATCGCGGCTGCCATGGGTGTCAATCCGACGCTGCTGTATTTCGGTCTGCTTTCCGGCGCCACACTCGGCGGCAATCTTACGCCGATCGGTGCTTCTGCCAATATCACCGGAATCGGTATTCTCCGCCGCGAGGGATATGAAGTGAAAAACGCCGATTTCTTCCGGATCGGCATTCCCTTTACATTTGCGGCCGTGGTGCCGGCCTATATCTTTTTCTGGGTGTTCTACGCAAATCTCTGAACCGGCGCGGTTGTAAACGATTGCCCGCAGAGGATATGGTATTCTGAGTTCAGAAACGGGAGAGAAAATTATCATGAAGAATGAAGTCAGCGCAAAACTCCATTCCGGAGAACTGTATGACCCGATGGATCCGGAGATCACGGAAGTGCAGAGCAGGGCGGTGATGCGCCTGTATGAATATAATCAGACCGCTCCGCAGGAAGCGGAAAAGCGGCAGAGACTGCTGGAGGAAATGCTGTGGGAATGCGGCGAAGGCTGTCATATTGAACCGCCGTTTCATGCCAACTGGGGCGGATATTTCCTGCATCTGGGAGAAGGCGTCTATGCCAATTTCAGCCTGACGCTGGTGGATGATACGCATATTTATATCGGGGATCATACGCTGATCGGACCGAATGTGACGATCTCAACCGCCAATCATCCGATCAATCCGGAAATCCGCTCGCAGGGATGGCAGTATAATCTGCCGATTCATATCGGGAAGAACTGCTGGCTGGGGAGCGGGGTCATCATCTCTGCCGGTGTTACGATCGGTGACAATACCGTGATCGGAGCGGGCAGCGTTGTCACAAACGATATCCCGGCTGATTCGCTCGCCTTCGGAACCCCGTGCCGGGTAATCCGGGCAATCGATGAAACGGACCGCGTGTACTATCACAAAACCACGCGGATCCCGCAGGAAATCAGAAAACAGTTCGGTCTGGAATGAAATGTCGCTTTTCAGGCGACCGCAGAAGATGGCCGGGGAATTACACTGAAACCGTAAAGGAGGAAGTGAACTATGATCGGAGCGATTTTAGGAGACATCATCGGCTCGGTATATGAATTTGACCGGGGCAATAAAACAAAGGAGTTTCCGCTGTTCAGCAGAGGAAGCACATTCACGGATGATTCCGTGATGACCATCGCAGTCGCGGAGGCATTGATCGAAGCGGGGGAGCACCCCGATGCGGAAACCATTCATGAGGCGGTGATCCGCGCCATGAAGAAATGGGGGAGAAAATATCCCGATGCCGGATACGGAGGCGGCTTCCGGCTTTGGCTCAGAAGTGAGAACAGCAGCCCGTACGGATCCTACGGAAACGGGTCCGCAATGCGCACCTCTTCCGTCGGCTGGCTGTATGAAACACTCGCGGAAACAAGAGCTGCCGCAAAAGCCGCCGCAGAAGTAACGCACAATCATCCGGAAGGCATCAAAGGTGCGGAAGCGACGGCTTCTGCCATCTGGCTGGCCCGCACAGGACATACCAAACAGGAAATCAGAGATTATATTACGGCTGAGTTCGGCTATGATCTCTCCCGGACGTGTGATGAAATCCGCCCCGGATATCATCATGTGGAATCCTGCCAGGAGACGGTACCGGAGGCGATTACCGCATTTCTCGAGGGCATTGATTTTGAAGATGTGATCCGCACGGCGGTTTCCCTCGGCGGGGACTGTGATACCCTGACCTGCATTGCGGGCAGTATTGCGGAAGCGTATTACGGAGTGCCGGAAGACCTGGTGAAGGAATGCCGGAAGCGGATTACACCGGAGATGGCGGAAGTGCTTGACGCATTTCTCGCAAAACGGTTCCCTTCGGAATCGGTGAAGAACTGACAAAACCATTCATAC
>CAJOLG010000160.1 GCA_905235315.1 uncultured Solobacterium sp.
GCGGCAGCTGCCTATGAAATAGCCGGGCTTCGCGATGAAACAAAGGCGAACTGGCCGCTGACAATCCTGATCACGGCTGCCGTCTTTGTGCTTACGCATCTTCCGTCTTCCGGACTGATTCTGTGGGCGGGAATCTGGCTGATCCTGCTGTTCATCATTCTGCTGTTTGATGAATCGTTTTCCGCCGACCAGGTCATGTATGTCTTTTCTCTCAGCCTGGTTCTTGTCCTTGCCTGCCGCGGTATCCTTGCCATTTATCGGTGCGGAATGGAGTGGGCCGGCGCATTGTTTGTCGCCATCGCATGTTATGTATGTGACACCGGTGCGTATTTCTTCGGAAACTTTTTCGGAAAACATAAGCTGATTCCGCGGGTCTCTCCGAACAAGACCTGGGAAGGAGCGATCGGGGGCTATGTGTGCGGCGCAGTTGTTTCGATTGTGTTCGGCCTGTTTGTGACAAGCCGGATTCCGCAGAGTCTTGTTATCACAGCCGGCCTGTTACTGCCGGCAGTTGCGGAAATCGGAGATCTTGCGTTCTCTTCGATCAAACGCAGATGGGGAATGAAGGATTTCGGAAGTATTTTTCCGGAACACGGCGGAATCCTTGACCGGATCGACAGTCTTCTGTTCTGTATCATGGTCTTCAGTTTTCTGATGTACTGCTGGGGGATTGCCGTATGAAGCGGATCGCATTGCTGGGGGCCAGCGGAAGTATCGGAACCCAGACGATTGATGTTATTCTCCAGCATCCGGATCTGTTTGACCTGGTCAGTTTCGGTGTCGGCACACGAGCGGAAACCGCAAGGAATCTGCTGAAGCAGTTCCCGGATGTTTCGCTTTGTGCGGTAAAAAATGAAACCGATGCGCTTTCCCTGATGAAGGAATTTCCGGATAAGACGATTCTTTACGGAGAGGCCGGCCTCAAAACGATTGCGGAAAGCGATTATGATGTGCTCGTCAATGCACTTGTCGGCTTTGCCGGATTTGCGCCGACGCTGGCTGCGATCGAATCGGATCATGATGTGGCGCTTGCCAACAAGGAGTCGCTGGTATGCGGCGGCGAACTGATTACCCGCGCGCTTGCGCTTCACGGCCGCACACTGATTCCGATCGACAGTGAGCACAGTGCGATTTTCCAGTGTCTGCAGGGAAACCGGATGCGGCAGGTAAAACGCCTGATCATAACCGCCAGCGGAGGCAGTTTCCGTAACCGGACCCGGGAAGAACTTGATTCGGTGACGGTTGAAGAGGCCCTGGCGCACCCGAACTGGTCAATGGGCGCGAAGATCACAATCGATTCCGCGACCATGATGAACAAGGGATTTGAAGTGACGGAAGCACACTGGCTGTTCGGTGTTCCGTATGAGCAGATCGATGTGCTGATGCATCCGGAATCCATTGTTCATTCCATGGTGGAGTATGTGGATAAAAGTGTTATGGCGCAGATGGGATCGCCGGATATGAGGCTGCCGATCCAGTATGCACTCTCCTGGCCGGACCGCCTGCCGCTTGATGAGCCGCCGCTGGACCTTGCAAAAGCGGGCACCCTTCATTTTTCGGCACCGGATACGGAACGGTTCCCGCTGCTGGCGCTGGCGTATGAAGCCGGTATGAAAGGCGGCAATCTCAGCGCGGTCATGAATGCGGCGAACGAGACGGCGAATGCGGCGTTCCGCAATCATGAGATTCCGTTTACGATGATCGAGGATATTGTGATCGGCGCCGTGCATGATGCCCCATATGGTCCGTTAAAAACACCGGGCGATCTGTACGCCGCTGATGAATGGGGCGGGGAATACGCCGCCGCAAAGATAAGGAAACTGAATTGATGACGATATTGTATTTTTTGATTCTGCTGTCTGTAATCATCTGTATCCATGAAGCAGGGCATCTGATTGCCGCAAAAATCTTCGGGGTGTACTGCTTCGAATTCAGCTTTGGCATGGGACCGCTGCTCCTGAAGCACAAATCGAAAGAAACGCAGTACAGCCTGCGGCTCATTCCGATCGGCGGATATGTTGCGATGGCAGGCGAAACAGACGCAGCAGGCTATGAAGATGTTGAGGTTCCGGAAGGCCGGCGGCTGACGGACAAACCGACCTGGCAGAGACTGATTATCCTGCTGGCTGGCGTAACAATGAATTTTATTCTTTGTTATCTGATTCTAACGATGATCGTGCTGTACAACGGTGCCTTTGCGATTCCGCCGACCTCCCGGATCGAAGCGGTTATGCCGGATTCTCCGGCGGAGCGTGCAGGCCTTCAGGCAGGGGACCGCATCACTGCATTTACCGCAGATGGAAGAACCGAAAAAATTGACAGTTTTCAGGATATTGAAACCTATCTGATTCTGCTGGATCAGCCTCAGATTGAGATTACGGTGGAACGGAACGGGGAGACCCTGGTTCTTCCTGCCGAACTGGAATATGTTGAAGATCAGCAGAGTTACCGGATCGGCATTCAGGGGGAAAGCTATCAGTTTGTGAAAGTCAACCTGCTGAACTGCTGGTATTACGGTGCGAAGGAGATGGCTTACTTTTCGCAGATGATGGTGGCGGGAATCCGTTCCCTGCTGTCCGGGCATAATCTCAATCAGGTGAGCGGCCCGGTCGGAATCTATTCCGCAACAGAGCAGTCGGTATCCTATGGAATCATCGGATATCTGATTCTGATGGCCGAGCTTTCGCTGAATGTAGGGCTCATGAATCTTCTGCCGCTTCCGGTTCTGGACGGCGGTCAGGTTGTGATTACACTGGGCGAAGCGATTGCACACCGTAAGCTGAATGAGAATGTTAAGATAGCTTTGATGGGTGCCTGCTGGGTGCTGCTGATCGGTTTGATGGTATTTGTGACCTGGAATGATATTGCCAGGCTGATTGGATAAAAGAAAGGGAGGAAATCTGATCATGAGTACAATTCTTGTTACAGGAGGAACCGGGTATATCGGAAGCCATACCGTTACTGCGCTGATTCAGGCCGGATATGATGTGGTTGTGCTTGACAACCTGTACAACTCCAACGAAGCGGTTCTTGACCGTATCGAGACAATCACCGGAAAAAAGCCGAAGTTTTACAAAACGGACATCCTTGATAAGGCAGGGTTGAAACAGATCTTTGATGAGAATCAGATCGATGCGGTGATCCATTTTGCAGGATATAAGGCAGTCGGCGAATCCACCCAGATTCCGCTGACCTACTATGAGAATAATATCAGCGGCTCGATCAACCTCTATCAGGCGATGCAGGCGGCGGGCGTCAAGACATTGGTATTCTCCAGCAGCGCCACGGTATACGGGGCTCCGAAATCCGTTCCCATCAAGGAGGATTTCCCGACCCATACAACGAACCCGTACGGAAGCACAAAACTGATGAACGAGATGATTCTTGCGGATGTCTGTGCATCTGACCCGGAGTGGTCGGTGCTGCTGCTTCGGTATTTCAATCCGATCGGAGCGCATCAGAGCGGTCTTCTCGGGGAAGTGCCGAACGGGATTCCGAACAATCTGGTTCCGTATATTGCGCGGGTTGCCAACGGCACGCTGGATTATCTGCGTGTCTGGGGAAATGACTATCCGACACCCGACGGAACAGGCGTGCGGGACTATATCCATGTCGTTGATCTTGCGGACGGTCATATCGCAGCGGTCAAGTATGCGATGGAACATAAAGGGGTGGACTATATCAACCTTGGAACCGGGAATGGATATTCGGTACTTGAAGTTCTGCATGCATACGAAAAAGCCTGCGGAAAAGAACTTCCGTATAAGATTATGGAACGCCGGCCGGGAGATATCGCAGAATGCTATGCCGATACGGAGAAGGCAATGCGGCTGCTGAACTGGAAGGCAAAATACAATATTGATGAGATGTGCCGGGACTCCTGGAACTTCACTCTGAAGAATCCGGACGGCATTCAGTAAAACCGGGAATGAATCCCCGCCGAAAAAAGCGGGGATTTTTTATGGCGAACACAAACAAAAACTCACAGGAGACGCCGATCTGCGGGTACCTGTGAGTTTTCAGATTCTGTCATCAGTACGGGTGGAAGTTGCCCATTTCATCCCACCAGCCTTTTTCCCACCAGTTGGGATCGTCAAAGTTGATATAGCC
>CAJOLG010000161.1 GCA_905235315.1 uncultured Solobacterium sp.
ACTGTGAATATCACTGCCGATCGGACCCTTTCCGTTGCCTTTGAAAAAAGTGCGGCTCAGGTATCTGTGGTGATTGAAGCATGTGATGGACATGCGGAATTTGCGAAGACAATCGCAGATAAACTGGACGAAGATTACACTGTCTCCTACACAGCGGGAAGTACATCGATAACGATTACAGACTGGCCGAAAGAATCTTCAAAATACGATGTCATATCTGAGTTATCCGATGTGATATATCACACGTTTGACCTCCACAATCCTCCGATCGACAACGGTGAATACTGGTATGGCGGAATGTTTGAAGGCGTGGGAGAGAAAGAACTTTCTCAGTATCAGAATGAGGATGAGCTGAAGAAAGAAGAGAAAGACAGCCTGAATAAGCCGGTTACGAACGGTGAGAAATATTATGTTCACTGGGCAAAACCGGTCACAGAAGGATCGCTCACCGTAACCGCTCCGGCCTGCGGGACCGAGGTCGTTTCTGAAACAGAGAAGGATCCATATACCGGGGTGGAAATCCTGAGAAGTCAGGAGCCTCTCCCTGAGATTACACCCGATTCCGGAAGCAAAATTATTGTCCTGGAAGTGGATCCCGGTATTCCCACAAAATACTGGGTCAACTCCGACGGAAAGACACCGTTCTCCGGAACAATCAAAGGCGGCGAAACCCATAAGGTGACATTTATCCCCGAATGCACATTCGGCTATTTTATCAATCCGGAGTCCGAGGATCTCAACATAACGGTAAACGGCAAAAAAGCCGAAATTCGTATATCAGAAGATTACGGGCAGCTGTTGTTTGTGATTGGGGAAGTGGAGGTCGACCATGACTGGGATGAGCCGGAATACACATGGAGCGATGATTATTCGCAGTGCACCGGTACGGTAAAGTGCAAAAACTATGACACCTGCCAGGGGAAAGAAACGGAAACCGTCCAGGCGCGGAGCTATATTGTCTACCCTACCGAAGATGCCGATGGGTTCGCATTGTATGAAGCGGAGTTTACGAAAAAAGAAGTATTTGAGTTCCAGTACGTCCTCAAAGATCTTTCTCCGTTAAGCAAGAAGTATACCGCAGTTAAGGGTGCGGGAAGTGTGTATACAAAGGGCAGCGGCACACCGCTGGAATTCATCGTCAAGGCAAACGTAAACGATGAAAAAACATTTGACCTGTTTGAAAAGATACGGGTTGACGGAAAAGCGGTGAGTGCGTCGAATTATTCGACAAAAGCCGGAAGTGTTGTTATCAACCTCAATTCCGATTATCTGGAAACACTTTCCATAGGAGGACATACATTATCTGTTTACTTTGAGGATTCCCTTAATCCGGTCGATATTCCGTTTTCCGTAAAAGAGCGGAGTTCTTCCGGCGGATCTGACAAGAAGCCGAACACACCGGCAGATAATGTCGTTACCTGCCAGATGGCAGGGTATCCGTCCAACTACAGCTGGAACGAAGCTGCCAAGGCATGCCAGCCGGGATACATTGACGCGGGAGGAACATTCCATCCTTACAGGAGTAGCGCAGTTCCGAATACGTCAGATTATACAAATCCGATGTATGCGTGGATCTTCATGCTTACAATGACATTGGCAGTGTACTGCGGTGTCAGGCTTCTGCATGAAGACTGGGAAGTATAAGCAGTAATATACAAAAGGAAGAAACCATCCGGATAAGGAGGTACCATCATGAATAATGCCAAAACCGGGTTTTCAACGCGCAATATCATGAAGATCCTTGCACTGCTTTCGCTGGTGATGATCTTCTGCCCGCTGTTTATGGTATCGTGCGCCGGCCAGACCGAAACCATTGGCCTGCTTGATATCATCGGGGGCGTTGAATATTACGGTGAGCCGATCGTCAATCCACATTATGAACTGATCGTCTGTATCCTTCTTCCGATTGCGGTCCTTGTGATTCTCTTCCTTAAAAAGATTAACAAAAAGAAAACAAGTATCGCGGTTACGGTGCTTTGCGCAGCGGACTTTCTGATCCTGCTGATCATGCGGGGAGGGGTAAAACGCTTCTGCGAAGAGAACGGTTTTACCTTCCGGTCTACCGGCTGGATGAAGTTTGACTGGTTCCTGCATATCCTTTTGATCACCGGAGGAATTCTCTGTGCAGCAGGTATCCTGCATCTGGACGGTCCGGTTACAGAACTTGCGGACCCGGAAGAGCGGCCGAAGCGAGGCCGTAAAGCATCGGATTCCACAGACGGCCCCGAACCGGAGAAGGATGAACGAATCATCTGTTACTGCAGTAAGTGCGGGAAGCCGGTCCGCCACGGGGAAACCGTGTGCGCTTCCTGCGGAGAACCGATTCATCCGGACATTCTTCAGAAAGCGGAGGCAGAGTACGAAGCCCGCATCGAAGAAGCAGAAAAGGCCAAAGCTGCAGCGGAAGAAGAGAAGAGACAGCAGGAAGCCGCCCAGGCAGCAGACACCGTACCGGACGGACCGAAGTTCTGTGAGCACTGCGGAGCACCGCTCCCGGCAGGTGCGAAGTTCTGCGAAAACTGCGGAACCCGGGTAAACCGGGAATAACCCGGATACGAAACCGGAAGCCAAATCAAAACAGGCGTCCCAGCATTAAATGCGCGGACGCCTTTTTGTATGAAAACCGATACCGGCGGAACGTAAAAATGCCGGGAGTCCCGGCATTGGAGAATCAGAGATACGTAACGGTATCCGTGAGCGGTTTCCGGGTGCTGTGCGTGGGCAGGGGAGCTGCGTTATCGGCCGCATAGCCAAGATCCATAAACATCAGGATCTCTTCGTTTTCCGGAAGACCGAGGATTTCGGCCGCTTTGTCCGGATCCAGGAAGTTGACCCAGCAGCTGTCGATTCCTTCGTCTTTCGCCGCAAGAATCATATGAGACGCAACGATGGTCGCGTCCTCAGCGCCGGAATTCCGCTTCTCTCCCGGATAAACGAAAACATTGTTTTTGTCATATGCGACCACGAGCACTGTCGGCGCATGGTAGCGGCAGGGGGTAATCGCATCGATCTTTGCCAGCCCGTCTTCACTCTGAACCACATAGATGTGCTGTTCCTGAAGATTCTTTGCGGTGGGCGCAAGGCGTCCGGCCTCCAGGATTGCCTGCAGTTTTTCCGCTTCAATCGGGCGGTCCGCAAAACTTTTGCAGGAATACCGTTCTTTGATAACTTCTTTGAATTCCATTTATTCACCTCTTATTAAATTATTTCACGTATTTTTCGCCGTTTACGATCAGTACATTGATCGGGTGCACTTCGACATCCTGCCAGACGCCGGCTTTGATATAAGGCTCTGAGGCGAGATAGTCGTCCAGGGCCTCTTTACTGTCAAAATCAATCACCAGAGAAGAGCCTTTCATTTTGCCTTCCTCATCGAGCAGCCCGCCGGCGCAGAGAATTTTCCCTTTGACCTCGGACAGATTGTCGAGATGCGCCTGACGGACTTCCAGCCGTTTTTCCAGCATGTCTGCGCCGTCGAGCGCACGAATCATATAGTTCATGGCATTATCCTCCTTGTGTTACGTATCCTTAGTTTCATTGTACGTTCAAAAAACCGGAAATGACGAACAGTTTGACCGGAGATTCTCTGCGTAGCGGTCCTAGCGAACAAGCCGCAGGGATGAACTTTCTGCGTTTTGGTTCCCATACATCCGGGATATCCGGTCAGCCGGAGTGTGAATGTTATCCCTGAAAATAACCCGGCAAAGAGTGTACGTATTTTCAAAAACAGCCAATCCGGATTCAGCAGGACATATTACGAAAAATACGGCCGTAAGCACGGCCGCTTTTCAAATCATTCTGCAATGTCAGATAATTTTTACTTCTGTCCGGACAGCTCGTCTCTTAAGGCGGCCACATATTCCGGGGTGACCTTCAAGCATCTCTGTATCAATGAATCTTCAAATCCTTCAAGAATCAGAGCACGCGCATCTTCGGCTTTTGTTTTTTCAATGCCCTCTTTTAATCCGTCTTCCCGGTATTCCGCTTTCAGTTTCTCCAGCTGTTCGGCATTCCATTCCTCGTCAAACAACATGCCAGTTACCCT
>CAJOLG010000162.1 GCA_905235315.1 uncultured Solobacterium sp.
AAATTTGTAGAAAATATAGTTCAGGCTGTCAGTCGGGACATTCTTGCCTATGCGATGCGGTCGTTGTCTGGCTACCGTATCTGCGGACATGTTCATGACGAGCTGATAATTGAATGTCCGCCGGAAGCATCCCTGGAATCTATCTGTGAAATGATGGAGAGAACACCTCCGTGGTTACCAGGTATTTATTTGAACGCTGATGGGTATGAGTGCATGTATTACAAGAAGGAATAGAAAAAGGGAGCATCTACGTCTCCCTTTTTTACATATAGACTTATTCGGAAATCTACCGCTGATTAGGATTCTGCCTGCTCTGGTTTTCTTTCACAACACAAATTGCATCTCTGACTTCTTTCAATCGGGCAATACATCCCTGGCACTGAGAGAACCAAATAATATGAGCATCCTCATTTTTTCGTTTTGCAGAAGGTTCATTCATTCGTAGTTCTTTCAAATCCTCTTCGATGCGTTGGTGCATCTCATAAAGCTCCTGCAAAGGAAGTTTCGTCAGATCCTCGTACATCCCCTCATCCTGATCTATAGGCCCATAATATCTCAGCCAGCGCATAACCGGATCTCTTTTATCTATTTCTCAAAACCGTAGTCATCCACATGCAGTGTTCGGCAGTTTTCGCTGACGTTGCGGATGGTTTTGTGGTCGAAGCCATCTCGTTTGACGGCATGGACCTCGAGACGCAGTTCCACATCACAGCCATCCTGATTGCTTAAATTATTGATGATCTCATCCATCAGCTGCTGTACGTTTTTGTTCACGCGGATCGGATCCAGCTTCGCGCTCATATGGAAGACAGTATCATTGATCTCGGGTGGAGTCGGAATAACAGGTGGCTGAGGTTCAACAAAACCGCCTCCACCGCCAACACCGCCGGTAACGCCGCTGATTTCTCCGCCCAGTCCGCCTTTCGGTTCTTTCGGCTGCTCGGTTGCCAGTTGTTTCGTTGCCGCAGACACACGGACCAGATAATCGCTGTCATGGATGTCAAAGACGGGCTGGTTATAGCGCAGCTGCACATAACGATCCTCGGAATAACCGGAAGCCAAGGCAAAGAACTCAGTTGAATTCAGCCCTTCCCGGATTGCCTGTTCCAGAACAGAATAATCCCGCAGCCGAGGCAAATAGCAATAGCGAGTCAGGTAATCCCAGAGCTGCCGGATCTGGATCTCATTTTTATCCTTCCACAACAGATTATCCAATTCCATCAGCAGCAGAGCAGGCGCCCAGTTTTTGATCAGATGCTCGTTATGAATGGCCCATGTCCCGGCCCGGATGATTGGGCTGCTGTCACCGCCCGAAATACGGTACTCATCCCAGTCGATGGCGGAATTTGCAGGATCGGCTCCGGAGATTGGCGCCAATACCCGGCACCAGGTATTGCTGATCTGAGTATCCATATGCTGAGAATACATCTTCAGATTATTTTCTGTTTCCTTCAGTTGACTCTGATCCAGGTTCAGGCTGTCCTTATCATCACGAATCGAGGACCATGCCAGATAGTACTTTGTTTCCCTGCGCAGGCTTTCCAGCGCATCCTTATCCGCGGCAAGGAAGATCAGCATATTGCGATACAGACGCGGAGCGGTCCCACGATAATTCAGAATCAGTTCGGCTTCCTGTTTTGCCGGATTTTCACCACTGAGACGGTAAGCAGCCGAAGGCGGCAGCACAACCAGGCGGGTATTTTTATCATCCGGGACGTCCAGCGTATTCTTTGGGCAGAAATGCACACCGGCAAAATCAGCACCACGGTTCAGTTTCTTCAGCCGGGATTCGATTTCCATATCCACAGCGGAGAGGTCTTGCATCACAGCCCGGTCTTCCGCAGTCTTACGCAGAGTCGGACGGGTATCATACCAGAAACGGGTCATGCCGGTATTCGTGTAAAGGTAAGCCAGTTTATTTTGCAGCGTACCGCGGGCATCGTTGAAATCCGCCGGACTTTCTCCGGGCATTACCGTACCCAGCAGAATACGGGATTTTTCAATGCCCTGGGCTGTCTGGCTGATAGAAGTCGGAGCGCTGCCCAGCATGATGGTCCGCGCCACACGGCGGCAGGCCAGTTTCATTCCATAACGCGGGGTGACCTGATCCGTCTGATAGGGAATCGAATTCTTTCCGTCGACTTCGCGATCGATCACACTGTTCCAGCCTTCGGAAAGATGACGCGTCAGTTCGTCCCGAATGGCGGGAACCGAAAGTGCCACAGAACCGGGCATGATCATCGGCGCGGCATCATTACCCATCCAAAGCTCATGGATCACGGCCGCCATCAGACGCAGCACGCCTCGTGTACGCTGGAAGCGTTCCAGCGTCGCCCAATCTTCATAAAGGCGGTCAAAGACTTCCGGATGGATCGGATAGCAGGACCTCATACGTTCCCGGTATGCCAGTTCTTTGGTCTCAGCCGGGAAATCGGAGCTGTTTTCGTTATACATGCGGCTGAAGGCATTGCAGACCAGATCTCGTTTTCCTTCATCTTTGCAGTCCAGGAACAGCCGTCTGCGCACGATTTCAAAGCCTTCATCCGCAGCCACCGGTTTCCAGATCGCTTCCATGCGGCCAAAGGTATGTTCAATGGTCTCCAATACGATCCGTCCGCCTTCGCCGCCGATTTCGATATCGGATTCCGGCAGGGAAGCCACCACAATACTGTTTTTACTGGCACGGGCAGCCTCTGTCAGTTCCTGAATAAAGGTGATAAAGTTATCAAAGGTTCCTGCCGGCAAATCTTTAGCGTTATGGAGCTTTTTCCCATAGGCAACCAGCTCGTCGATCAGGATCAAACAGGGACCGGCCTCATCCAGCAGCGTCCGCAGTGCATCCGAGCCGGGGGAAACATGTTTCCGGTCGGATTCCCTGACGATCTCATACAATTCCATATTTCCGGCGGATTCAGCCAGCTGGGCAGCCATCTCACCCCAGATGGTATTGATCCGAATGCCGGGATATTTTGCCGGATTACGGAAGGTGGTCGGATCCATCTTGGTACCGACCAGGACGGCTACGTTGGCACGCGGCAGCGTGGAAACGCCGGCCGCTTCCATAACGGGACGAATTCCGGGAATATCACTGCTGGATACCTTCCCGCGCAGCAGATGATAAAGGGCGAGCATGGAATGTGTTTTTCCACCGCCGAATGCAGTCTTCAGCTGCAGTACCGGTTCTCCGCCTTTACCGCTGGTACGCTGCAGTGCCTGAACCATCAGGTTTTGAATGCCTTCGGTCAGATAAGTACGGGAGAAGAATTCCACCGGATCCTGATATTCCGCAGCTGCTTTGCCGTTAGCTACCTGAGACAGGTCTGCCGCAAATTCCGCGTTGCGGTAACGGCCCTGAGCAACGTCCGGATGCGGTTCCATCACTTCACGCCAGGCAGGGAGGCCGCCGAGCGGTGTGCTCATGATTCCGATCATTTCTGCGGATTTTTTGGATTTTCCCTGCGTGCTCTGAATGAATTCTTCATCGGTCTTTTTGCGGAATTCCCGCATCATTTTGCGAAGTTCAGCAGCAGCATCATCATCAAAAGCATCACAGAGCCGTGCCATGGTGTCTAATGCCCTGTAGGTATCATCATCATTGGGAGCCTCACCGCCAAAGTGAGATGTTCTGTTCCGAACCCCCATCAGTTCGTTTGCCCAGGTTTTATAATCCAGAGAAAGCTTTTTCCCAAAGACATCATTCCAACAGCGAATCAGCAGCCGGATACAATTGGCAATATCCAAACTATCTACCATAAGATTGTAGTCATCCCTGGGCGGCAGATCCCGGGATTGATCGGAAAGGGTATTGCGGACTACAGTATACCAGTTATTACCGTAGACTTTGCTCATTTCCATGCCGATATATCCGGCAAACCATGGCCGCAGTATGGTAAAGCCTTTATAAATGATTTGATTATTATCTTCCATATTTACTCCGGGATTCTCCTTATTTCTCAAGGCTGTCGGGATCCAGCAAAAAATCATAAATATTCATGATTGTGACTCCTTTTTCATTGCGCCACAAAGGAGAT
>CAJOLG010000163.1 GCA_905235315.1 uncultured Solobacterium sp.
CCTCGTATTTCTGTAGGTGTCAATCTGCAGATACTCAACCAGCGGCCACGGCGTTTTCACCCGCAGGATCAGAATCCCGACCAGCGCAAGAACACCCGATGCCTCTGACAGGAAGAACAGGACAGAACCCATATGAAACGCATACCGGACCCATTTCCGCATGTGCAGGCCGCCGAGGCGGATCGGTGTTCCGTGCAGGAACACATTCTTTTTTCCGTATCCGAGCGCAAGCAGAAACGGCGCCGGTAACAGAATCATTCCGATGCGGAAGAAGATATTTTTCCCGAATGCGATTCCCAGCCGCCGGTACAGACGGATCAGATAGCCGTAATAGTTGATAAATCCCAGTATCAGAAAGAGATAGCCGTACAGTTTCTGAGACGGTGATACCCGGGCTCCGAACGGCTTGAAATACATGCCGACCAGCGCAAACAGCAACATGAACAGAAACGGATGCCGGAACGCATATCTCGTCTCAAACATCGTGTCGCCGATTTTCTTTTCCGCCAAAAACGGAAGCAGAGCATACTTCTCATTCAGCTCCATTTTTTTGAGGATTCCCCAATACGCAGCGGAATGCAGAATCCATATCATTAGCAGGAACAGCGGTCCCCCGTACAGCAGAAGATAAAACATGAACTACCCCCTTTTGAAAACGTATTGTCAGTTTTTACAGTTCCATAGTATCACCCGGCGGCTTTATAAAAAAACACCAAACGGGCAGGTTTGCCCATTTTCCGGATAAGAAAACTCCGTGCGTTCATACGCCGGAGCGTTCAGATGCGTACAGTTTTGTTTCGATGCGGCTAAAACCGCAGAGACAGACAGCTGAGCCCGCCGTCCAGCTTTCGGAATTCCGAGGTATCCACCGTGATCACCCGGTATCCCATCTGTTTTACGGCAGCCAGTACGGCCGGATACCCTTCCGGTACGATAACGGTATCGTTCACCCAGATGCAGTTGGCCGCATAGGCTTCTTCTTCCGGAATCACAAACCGATTGTATGTCCGGAACTCCGCCTTCTCCGTAAACTCGCCGGAGACCAGCAGATTATTGCGTTCCAGATAATTCACGCCGGTTTTCAGATGAAGCACCTTCTCCAGCTTCACTTCCGAACAGGTATATCCGTACTTCGCAAGAATCGCCGCAAACTGCCGGATGCCTTCCGCATTGGTGCGGGCCGAGCGGCCGACAAAGAAATGATCGCCGCACATCATGACATCCCCGCCCTCCAGCGTGCCCGGATCCACAATATGTTCGATCCGGTTTTCCGGATAGAACCGGCGGACCGCCGCTTCGATGGAGACCGTCTCTTTATTGCGGGAGGGGGCTCCGGGGTTGGTGATAATCGCGCATTTTTCGGTAAGGACAGCCGGATCTTCCACAAAGCAGGAATCGGGAAAGGCTTCCTCTGCCGGCAGTACCGTTACCTGCACACCGCATTCGCTCAGCGCAGCGATATACGCATCATGCTGGGAGAGGGCGGTCTCATAATCCGGACGGCCGGGATACAGACCGGATGTAATGCCTTCGGTCATCGCCCGGCACGGCCTGCGTACAATCACATTTTGAAATTTTCTCATAGCCGGATCTTCTCTTTCTGTTTGAAAAACAGCAGGAACGGGTTCCCGTTCCTGCACGGTGATGCTCAGCAGTTATTCGTTCCGTTTCGGTGATCTTCCAGCGAGCATGCGCCTGCTTTGCCAAGTTCAATCAGGCCCGCATCTGCCGGATCCACGGATACTCTGCCGTCCTCAAATACAAACGCAGGAATTCCGATATCCCCGATTGCCTTCATGCGGTCAAATACCGGATTTGTGTCACGGAGTCTTGTGAACGCGCTCATATTCCGGACATTCTCACCGATGTCGATGTATTCAAATTCGTCTTCGCGTCCTTTGATCTGTTCATGAACATAATCACAGTAAGGACAGGTTGGCATCCCATATATCTTAATCATTGTGGTTTCTCCGTTTCCGGCTTCATCATAGCAGTATCCCGGGATTCCGGCACGGCACATGCCCGGCAGCGGTATCCCCGGGCTGCCTCATAACACCATGAGCAGCGTGCCCGCTCCGATCAGGACACAGCCGATCAGGGATTTTGCGGTGAATTCCTCATGGAGAAACACAAATGCCAGCACCAGGGTGATGACCACCGACAGTTTATCGATCGGCACCACTTTGGAAGCGTCCCCGAGCTGCAGCGCCCGGTAATAACAAAGCCAGGAAGCGCCTGTTGCCAGGCCGGAAAGAATCAGGAAAAGCCAGCTTTTCTGACTGATGTCTTTCAGTCCCGACTGCTGGTGGGTAAGGAATACCATTCCCCAGGCCATGACCACAACCACCATTGTGCGGATCGCCGTGGCGAGATTGGAACCGACGCCCTCAATTCCGATCTTTGCCAGGATTGATGTAAGTGCCGCAAATACTGCGGAACCAAGTGCTAACCAGAACCACATCGCAATACCTCCATCGTTCTTTCGATCACAGAATCAGTCTGCTTTTGTGCTGCGTTTTCGGAAGGCCGCCTGTTTTGCGGCCTTTTCCGCATAAATCATCTGTACTTCGTGTTCGATATCGACCGGGGGAACGTTCAGCCCCGTGCGGAGCGCTTCCACCGCCTGCTCGGTGCGGCTGCGGATTTTCGTCTCCTTACCGTCGCGGATAAACACATTGCCGGTCTGCCCGAACGTGAATTTCACATTGTATCGTTCGCAGGCTTCAGAGACCTCCTTCACCCACTCATAGTGAAGCGGCCGGCTGCCGAGATAGTTTTCGCCCCCTGCCAGCACCCACTCAATTCCGCCGTCCGAAATGTACTCATCCAGTCTGACTTCCCCGATAAACGGTTTCAGACTGATCCAGCGGTGCTTTGCGGGGACATCCAGGAGATACGGCATTCGTTCCTCCAGCCGCTTCTGGTTTTCACAGGAAACCGCAAAGGTCACATTATCCCAGCCGTCTCCCCAGTCCGGGGGCAGGTGGTCTTTTATGCGGGATGCCCGCTTCGTAAGCAGGGAAAACATCAGATCGGGACGCTGCCGGATGATATCCCATGCCTCCTGCCGCCATTCATCCGCTTCTTCAATAAAGAAGTCGCTTGCCATGCATACTCTCACATTGGATGCGGGCGGCAGCTTGTAGTTTCCTGCCCGGTCCTTTTTGATCGGAAGATCAAAACCGGATTTATTCCGCAGTACTTCATTGGTATCTCTGCCGTATCGTTTGTCCAGAAAGAACGCATAGCAGTTCTGACATCCTTCGCTGTATTTGTGGCAGCCGTGCCACGGATTCCATATCAGATCATGTCTGTCCATCAGTTACCTCGTTTTATGTATTTCCCGTATCGGATGCCGGATCACGGTCTTCAGCTTCTCCGCGGAAGTCTTTCTGGGATCGCTCAGATAGATCTCGTGATGAAGACGCCGGTCATTGATATCAAGCGCATAGCCCTGCTGTTCCATATACGCATGCATGAGTGATACCGTTGCGGGTTCCTCATCATAGGAGCCGATGTGCATGCACTGAACGCAGAGCCCTTCTTCACAGGTCAGAAACGCAACGTCGGAGAAATCCGTTTTCTTTTTCTCTGCCGCCTCTGTGACTGCCCAGTCAAAATCTTCCTGTTTCACAAAGTCAGGAAGCCGGATGACGGAAATCCACGCAAAGTCCTCTTTGTGTGCATAGTCGATCTCTGCCGCACCGCCCTGTGTCCAGAAACCCTCCAGCGGAGGAACGACATAATCGAAATACCCGTCAATCCGGTGATCGCCTTTTTTGCTCATTTTGATCGTATACGCAATGCCGTAAAGCAGCCCGACCGCCCGTTGGTATTCTCCGCCTTCCGCGTTTGGATCCCCCTGGCCGCGGACCGCAATATAATTCATTGCCGGAACAGTCACAATCGACGGTTTCTTCCCCGGCATATAAAACTCCCGGAATTCTTTTTTGTAATCAAAGGCCATACGCAC
>CAJOLG010000164.1 GCA_905235315.1 uncultured Solobacterium sp.
GCAGTGAGGGTTTCCTTCTCGGTGTTTTTCTCATCGAGCTCTTTCTGGAACCGCTCTACCGCAATGGCACGCTTGCCGTCCCAGAAGGTTTCCTTTGTGTTGGAGAATTCTTCCCAGAGGCGGTCATTGTCTTCGCGTCCGGAGTATCCCGCAGCGCGCCATTCCACATCAAGCTGCTTCATGCGCTCGGTATTTTCACGGGAGTAATCCTTCTTCTCCGCAATCTCTGCGGCTTCCGCGATGATCTTCTTCTTTGTCTCAACGCTCTGACGGAACTTCTCATTGCGCTCATCGAAAAACTCTTTGCGCTTTGCGTAGAACTCATCCCGTACGGCGTTGAACTTAGCCCAGAGAGCGTCATCCTCTTCATGGCCGGCAGACCCTGCTGCCTTCCAGTCATTGAACAGATCGTTCAGCTTGCCGGTAGCGTCTTTCCAGTTGGAGACATTCTTCAGCAGGTTGCCTGCGCTTTCAATAATATCTTCTTTCTTTTCCTTTGCGGCAGCACGGATCGTGTCGCGGTTCTCAAAGAACTCTTTCCGGCGGCGTTCGATATCCTTTTCAAGATCGTTCAGTTTCTGCCGGTATTCCCGGTCGTTTTCTTCTCCGGCTGAGCCGATTTCAAACAGTTCATCCTTCAGGCCGCGCACCGCATTGAGCGCTTCCTTGAAGTTGACCATCTTTTCGATTTCTTCCACCTTGGCCATAACCGCAAGTTTGGCTTCCTTGTTGGCCTTGATGATTTCCGCACGCGGTGCGTAGGAATCGACAGCACGGCCGAACCGCTTTGCGAGTTCCGCATCCTTCGGTGTGCCCCAGTCCTTCAGCGCATCGTATCTGGATTTAATCTCGTCCAGTTTTTCCTGGCCGTCATCTCCCTCATAATTGCGGGCAATCCCTTCCGCCTCACGGCAAAGATCCGCTTTTTCCTTCAGCTGATCTTCCATGACCGCAACTGCGTCATCCTTATATTCCGTGCCGTACTCCGTCTCTCCGCCTTCGGCTCTGGAATGCGTCCATGCGAACATGGTGTATTCCCCGCCGCACTCGATTCCGTGCCAGCGTCCGTGTCCGTCATCCGCATCCTCGCGCGGTTCGATCACGTTTCCTTCGGCATCTCTGGCATCATACAGAAAGTCGACAACATTCCCGCCGAACTTGTTATGGAATCGGAAAATCGGCTTTACGATTCCGTTCAACTCAGGTTTCTTCATGATTTCTGCCCCCTTGAATTCACAATAATCATTATTTCACATTTTTTTATATGGGAAAACCAGAAATTCATCCCGGGTTATCCCACGGAGTAGGTGAACAGAACGGTTTCATGTTCCACACCTTCGCCGTCTTTTTCGTATACCGATACGATACGCGGCGAGGTTTCTGTCGTCTCGCTGTACCGGGTATACCAGTGTTCTTCAATTCCTTCCGCCGTGCGGACGGCAACGCGGTAATACGCTTCCTGCTCATTCTTTCCTGCGTTTACCTTCACCGGGTTTTCCAGCAGCTGGATATCAACCAGCTTCACTTCCCCGTTTTCAACGATCATCGTCCGCAGCAGGGAATATACCCCCTGCTTCACCATTCTTGAAAAGTCGTTGTAGATACCGGGGTTGAGCGCTTTCCCGTCCACGATCACAAACCATTCAAGATCTTCGGCAGCTTTTACCGGATCGATCGTCATATCCGCATCCGCAAGCGCTCCGGCTTCCCAGGCCACTTCATCATCGAATGTCCAGCCTTTGCAGGCATTGCCGGATTCATACTGATAGGTTACCGATGCGGGGAAGCCCCCCTCAACGGTATATCCCTTCAGGGAAACATCCTTGTCTTCCAGATAGTAATAGGTATTCCCGACGCACTTGATCTCTTCGCCGGAGTGCAGCGCGTTTTCACTGTCCCGGCGCAGGGCGTAGGCACTGCGGTAACTCCGGAAGGTTACCGAACCGTCCTCCTCCGCGGCATAGAATGCCCCGAACGGAACCCGCCATCTGCGGCCTGCCCCGTCTGACTGTTCCACGGTGATAAACGGCATGAAGTACAGTGCGATGAGAACAGCGAGCACAAGCAGAACCGGTTTCAGCCGTTTCATTCGTCCGTCCTGTTTCTGCGCTCAATATCCATGATCATATCAACTCTGCGCGCATGGCGGCCGCCCTCGAATTCGGTATCGAGGAATTCATCAATCAGCATCTTTGCGGTCTCCGGCCCGATGACCCGGGCACCGAAGCACAGGATATTGCAGTTGTTGTGCAGGCGGGAATATCTTGCCGTGTAGGGTTCCGAGCATACACAGGCCCGGATCCCGCGGACTTTATTGCAGGCAAGGCTGATGCCGAGCCCGGTTCCGCATACCGCGATGCCGAAGTCCGCTTTCCCTTCCGCAACCATGACTGCGACAGCTTCCCCGATGGCCGGATAGTCCACCGAATCGGTCGTGTCGGTTCCGACGTTGATCACCTGATATCCCTTCGCCTCAACGTAGGGAATCAGTTCCTTCTTCAGTTCCACCGCGGTGTGATCATTTCCAAATACTACTGTTTTCATTGTTTATACCCCCGTCAGTTCCGGCTTCACGCGGTTTTTCTTCCGTACCGCAAGCAGCGCAACACCGGCAAAAAACATAAAGATTGAGATGAACTGCGATGTGGACAGTCCCATGATGGTACCGCGGATCTCATCGCCGCGCAGGAATTCCACCAGGAAGCGTCCGACGCTGTAAAGAATCAGATACCAGGCACCTGTTTCATTCCGGTGCTCCGGATCATTGTAGATACGGTACAGGATATAAAACAGAAGAAAATCCCCGAAGGAGGAAATCAGCTGGGTCGGGATCAGCTTGACGCCCGAAGGGGCCAGCGATCCGCTCGGGAACACAACCCCGAACCCGTCGGTTTCCTTTCCGTAGCAGCATCCCGCAAAGAAGCAGCCGAGCCGGCCGAAGCCCTGGGCCAGCGCAACAACCGGAATCATCAGGTCAAAGTACGCAAAGAAGTCCAGTTTGCGGAATTTACACCAGAACCATCCCCCGACAAGACCGCCGATGATGCCGCCCCAGACGACCCAGCCGTCAGCGCTGAGGAATGCTTTGGGATTCTGCAGGAATCCCTGCAGGTTGGTGAGAATATACAGGAGCTTGGATCCGAGAAAGCCGGTAATCAGGCAGATGAAGATCAGGTTGGATGCCTCATCCGCATTCATGCCCACTTTCTTTGCCTGCCGCTCACTCACAATAAACGCGGCCAGAATGCCAAGCCCGACCATTACTCCGTATCCGTGGATTGTAAACGGGCCGATTGTCAACCAGTCATTATACATACTTCAATGACCTCCGCCCCTTATTTTAAGATACTTAATACGGTTTTTAAAGTTCTGAACCTGAACTTGGCCGCCGAAAGAAAAATGCGGGAGTCCCGCATTATTTCGTTGGTTTTCCGCGCTCCGGGTCATCCGGAAGATCGCTGAGCTTGACAGCGTTATCCTCTTCTGCCGGTTCTGCCGGCGGCAGCTCCGGTGTTTTCGGCCCGTCGAGAGGAATCGGCTCCTCCTCCGGCTCGTCCCGGATCACTTCCATGCCTTCTGCACTGGTATTCCAGTTGACATACTGTGCGGCGTTTGCCGGTTCATTCGGTTCCGGTGCCGGTGCCGGGGCAGCCGGTGCAGGCTGCGGTTCTTTCACACCGTCGTTCTTCAGGTATTTGCGGATCTTTCCGGTGAGGTAGAGTGTTGCGTAAAGATCCGTCAGCCCGCTGTAAAGAAGCGCGGCTCCGGATACCTGCAGCATCAGCGCTTCATCTTTGATCACTCCCAGCATGATCACAAAGCCGCAGATAATGGAAATCAGCGACATAATGACAAACTGCCAGCCGTTCGCAAACCCGATCCGGCGGGCATCAACGGCGTCCTGCAGCTTGGAGAACCCGCTGGTGACCACTGCGATTCCCAGCAGGAACGGAATCATTT
>CAJOLG010000165.1 GCA_905235315.1 uncultured Solobacterium sp.
ACTGGACGAGAATCCCGAGGATCTCCTCCGTGCTTAACGTCTTTACCGGTTCCGGCCGGGTCTTTGCCGGTACCGTTTCCGGTGCTTCTTTGGTTTCGGCAGGCGGGGTCTTCTGAACCTGCGGTTCACCGGCCGGCTTTTCTGCCGGTATGCTCTTGGGTTCTTCCTTCACCGGGGGTATGACCGGGGTTCGTTTCTTTGGTTTACTGACAGGGCTTTCGGCAGGGCCAGCCTCCTGTGCCGGGTTCATCATCTCCAGGCAGGCGATCTCAAACACGGATGTGACCGAGCGCGCACTGCGGTACCGCTCCTGCGCCTTCATCAGAACATCGATCATCGCAAGCAGCTCTGAGACCGGTTTTTCTGCGAACGATGCGGCCTGCTCTTCTTTGAGCGCATGGAGATACGAAGCGTCATGGGTGTACTGGTAGATGATACTGTCTTTGAGATCACTGATCAGATCCTCGGTGAGACGCATAAGATCCGTACCGTGGGCTTCACAGTTTCTGACGCGGTTGAGCACCTCTGCGAGATCTTTCGCAAAGATTCCTTCCAGCAGGGAGATCTGTTCCCCCCGGGAAGCCAGGCCGAAGATCGAGTCAATGACCGACTCCGTGATCTCTCCGTTTCCGTAGGCTCTTGCCTGTTCGAGAATCGAGAGCGCATCCCGCATCCCGCCGTCGGCGAGCTCGGCGATTTTGGCGGCCGCTTCCGGCTCCAGCACGAAGCCTTCCTGTTCCGCGATGGCCAGCAGATGCGTCTGAATCTTCGGGCTGTCGACTTTCGAAAAATCAAATCGCTGACAGCGTGAAATGATCGTCTTCAGCAGCTTCTGCGGGTCGGTTGTCGCAAGAATGAAGATGACATGTTCGGGAGGTTCTTCGAGTGTTTTCAGAAGTGCACTTGCGGCACTGGAGGAAAGCTGATGAACCTCATCAATGATATATATCTTGTGCTTCCCCATCATCGGAGAAAGCCGCGCCCGGTCAATCAGGTCACGGATGTCTTCGACATGGGTTTCATTGGCCGCATTGATCTCTATGATATCCGGATGGGTTCCGTCGATTGCGGCTTTACAGTTTTCGCATTCATTGCACGGCGCATGGGCCGGATCGGAACAGTTGACCGCCCGTGCGAGCAGCCGTGCCATGGAGGTTTTTCCGGTACCGCGCGGCCCGCAGAAAAGATAGGCATGGCCCACTTTGTGTTCCGCTACCGCGTTGCGGATCGCCCGCACGACATATTCCTGGCCGACCAGCTCATCAAATGACTGGGACCGGTATTTCTGATATAACGCAATACTGCTCATAGTTTATTTACAGCCCTCACCGCAATTTATTATATATAAAATCAGCCATTGCGGGCAGGATTATTCCCAGTCTTCCGCCGCGTGGTACAGTAAAGAAAGGACAAAGGAGCGGAATTGGAACTGAATGACCTCCTGACATATGCCGAAGAAACCTGGCAGATCAAAGAAGAACACCCCTGGGCGGAATGGCCCGGCTTTTCTGTGCTTTCCCATCCGGATACCGGAAAATGGATCGCCTTATGCATGCGGCAGTGGGATGAAGAAACCGGAGAACTGATCGAGGCGGCAGATCTCAAATGCGAACAGCGCAGTATCCGGGAATTTCATGTGCCGTATGTGACCTTCCCGTTCCGGATGAAAGGCTCGCACTGGGCAGGCATCCGGTTTGGATACGGCACGGATGCGGCATTGATCCGCAAACTGTTTGACCGGGCAGTCACCTACGGAAGGCCCGGGGGATATACCGTCGTGCTCGGCTCGCTTTCTTCGCCTTCCGGCGCATCCCACCGGGATACCCCGCTTCCCGTTTCCGGGCGTCCGTACCGGAATGAAGGGAATGACGTCCCGGAAAAGATTTCGCAGATGCGGAAACTCAGCGTGCTTACCGGAGATATGAAAACCCTTCGGGACAAAACGTTTTACCTGCAGGCCCGCTTCATGGAGGACTATGAAGACGAGGGTGTTCCGTATACCGCGGACTCCTTCCGTCTGTTTACGACATACCGGAATCTCAGCACCCGGCAGCTGCGCGGGTATTTCTCCTGGCGGACACAGCTGCGCAAAGGCATCTTTGAGCCGGTTCCGGTATCAGCCGCCTATCTTTACAGTTTTGAATTGCTCAACGGCATCGGCGCATCCGATGCGGAAGACCGGCTGAAAAAACTGCGGGCATTTGCGGACAACCTGCCGGTCGATGACGCCAACTATGGCTATGACTATGCACAGCTGCACGCCTGCCTTGAAGAATGGATCGTTTCGCTGGGGATCCTGCTGGGGGTGAAACCGGAGGTGCTCCGGAAGTATGCGGGGCCGGCGTCCCTGAACCAGGACATCATGCTGGAGCGGCTGAAGAACCCGCGGGAATACCCGGATGAAGACATTGCGGAGGCCCTGCAGTATTTTGCGGGCAAAAAGCTGAACCATACCCCGGTTCTTGGGACGGATCCCAAACGGGGCGCTGCCCTCTTTGCGGAGAGCTGGCGCATCGGAACGGAGACGGAATTCGACGGCAGGAAGAACCTGTTCCGCTTCTGTTTCGGAGATATTCTGCCGCGGCGCTGGTATCCGCTGGTCAATGCGGTATATTATGAACAGCAGCCCCCGGAAGACCGGGAGTATCGTTTCAACGCCGTGCATTCCTATTACTGCCGAAACGGCATCTGGATGCAGGACAGCTATAATCTGCGGTTTGCGCCGATGAATCGGTTTGCCGGGTTTGTCCATGCGGCGGACTGCCGCTTCCGCAGATATCTTAAAACCGGACGGTATCTGAAGGAAAAACCGGAAGAAGCCTGGGCGCTCGGCGTCATTGAGGCGGCCATCCGCCTTGATCAGCAGGCCGTACAGGAGGCTTCCCGGCCGAAGATCTCGATCGATCTTTCCGGGCTTGACCGGATCCGGAACGATGCGGACATTACCCGCACCAGCCTGCTTACCGAAGCCGAACTTCAAAGCGAACCTTCGGTCGAAGAGTTGCCGGAAGCCGGTCAGGTTCCTGCGGCGGAAGACATCCCGGTCACGATCCTGCGGGGATTACTGAAGGGAGAAGACGTACAGACGCTGATCCGACAGAAGCGATTGATGCCTTCGGTAATTGCGGATACGATCAATGAACGGTTTTATGAGGAAATCGGAGATACCGTTGTGCTGTGTGAAAATGACATCCTGCATATTGTGGAGGATTACCGGGAAGATTTGGAAATGATTCTAGGAGGAGCGGACCAGTGAGCGAACAGAAACGAGTACCGAAGCGGATTGCCCAGACCGTTCTCAACTCTCTCAAGGGAGGAGTTGTGCCGCGCATCGGGCTTCCGTATATCATGGTCGGACGCAGAAACGAAGTGGAAGCACTCCTGCGGGATGTGGATATCATCTCCGAAGGAGGGGCCTCCTTCCGTTTTGTGGTGGGAAAATACGGCTCCGGCAAAAGCTTTTTACTGCAGGCCATCCGGAACTATGTCATGGACCGCGGCTTTATTGTGGCGGATGCGGACCTCTCGCCCGAACGCCGCCTGCAGGGAACGCGCGGCCAGGGGCTTGCGACCTACCGGGAGCTGATTTCCAACCTCTCCACCAAAACCAAACCGGAGGGCGGTGCGCTTACCCTCATCCTGGACCGCTGGATCAGTGCCGTGCAGAGTGAAGCGATGCTCGAAACCGGACTGCAGCCCGGAGACCCTGCCCTGACGGCTGCCGCCGGGCGGAAGATTACAGAAGTTACCTCCTCCATGCAGGAGATGGTGCACGGGTTTGAATTCGCCAAACTGCTCAATGCCTACTATCAGGCCTATATCAGCGGGGATGATGAGACCAAGGCAAAAGTCGTGAAGTGGTTCCGCGGGGAATACCCGCTCAAACGCGAAGCGAAAGAAGCGCTCGGGGTAAACATCATCATCAC
>CAJOLG010000166.1 GCA_905235315.1 uncultured Solobacterium sp.
GGAATTTCACCGGATCCGTTTCGGCAGTCTACCACATCGTTTCTCAGGGTTACTATTTCACATCTTCGATTCCCGAAACAGAGTATACCTACACCGGGAGTGCGTTTAAACCGACAGTAACGGTAGTTGACAGTTTCAGCGGAGAGCCGCTTTCAACGGAATTCTATTCTGTAACATATCAGGATAATGTGAATGCCGGCTATGGCAAAGTACTGGTCACCGGTTTGGGTAAGTATCAGACTTCCTCAGGTCCGCAGATTCATGTATTCAAAATCAATCCGGCAGCTTCAACCGTTGATGCGGTTCCGACCTCAGCAGAACCGACGTATAACGGATCCGCTCAGAACCTGATCAACGCAGGCTCTGCGACCGGCGGAACAATGAAGTATGCGGTCACAGCCGATACCGCAAAACCTGATGACAATATGTATTCAACTGCGATTCCGACAGGAACGGATGCCGGCACTTATTATGTCTGGTATAAAGTTGCGGGTGATGAAAACCACAGCGATTATGTTGCAGAAGAGCCGGTGGAAGTGACCGTCGCAAAAGCCAATATCAGCCCGGAAGTCAGCCTGGAAGGCTGGACGTATGGGGAACCCGCAAAGACACCGGCTGTAACCGGCAATACCAGCGGCGGTACCGTAACGTACAGTTATAAAGCAAAGGGTGCAGATGACAGCACATACAGCAATACTGTCCCGACGAATGCGGGAGACTATACGGTAAGAGCTGTAATTGCAGAAACAGACAATTATAAGAGCGGTACAGCGACTGCAGACTTCTCCATTGCCAAAGCACCGGCACCGGAGCTTACCGAAGAACAAAAGCCTTCCGCGAAGAATGGACTGGTTTATAACGGCAGTGCGCAGAGTCTTGTGAACGCACCGGTGTCTGTACCGGAGGGTTATACCCTGAAGTACAGCCTGGATGATGGCGAAACATGGTCTTCCGATATCCCGACAGGAACCCTGCCGAAAGAGTATACCGTCAAGGTGAAGTACGAAGGGGATTCCAACCACGAAAGCTTTGACGGGGAAGATCTTACCGTTTCGATTGCCAATGGATATTCGGTTTATTCCGGCAATAACCAGACATGGGAAAAGGGATCTTCAAACAACGTAGAGATAACCTTTAAAGCCGGCGTGAATGACAATGAAACGTACGATAAATGGGATGAAGCGGTAATCATTGACGGAGCGGTAATCCCGGCATCGTCATATACCGCAAGATCCGGAAGTCTGGTAGTTGATCTGAAACCGGCATATCTTGAAACGCTGGCTCTTGGACGTCATGAAATGACCGTGAAGTTCACGGACGGACAGGCAAGCGGAGTCTTCAACATTGTTGAGAAGAAGAAACCCTCCGGCGGAGGTTCTTCGGACAACGATTCCGCAGCACCGGCAGACAATGCAGTAACATGCCAGATGGCAGGTTATCCGGCAAACTACGCATGGAATGAATCCGCAAAGGCATGCCAGCCGGGTTATATCGATATCAATGGAAACTTCCGCCCTTACCGCAGCAGCGTTATACCTGACAGCTATGACGGCGGACTGGCAGGATTTGTAAGGATGAATGTAATCTCACTGATCCTTGCGATGGTGTGCGGAACAATATTGAGACGGAATCGTTAATTTACAGCCATACAGAATCAAAAAATAAAGATGATCTCCTGATTGGGGATCATCTTTTTTGAACGTTACTTATCACGAAGAGGATTATCGTCTTACTTTCTGGTGATCAGAAGATGTTCTGTTGCCATGTCGTAAAACAGATCCGTGTCGTCGCAATGATTCACATACACGATGCCTTCCAGTTTTTCATACTCAGAATAATAGGACGACAGTTCGTTCGTTTCCGCTGTCAGTAATTCGGGGTGGAAATGCAGCGTGCTGTCTCCTTCGAAGATTGCGGAGTAGAGAATACCGGCCTCAACCAGATCCTGAAAGAAGTGACTGCCGTAACTGAGTTCCGGTCTGTAACCGGCGCGGCTTTCGGATACTTCGATAATTACATCAAACTCGCTGAGATCACCGAATTCCGCCGGAACACCAAGTTCGGGAGAAGAAGTCCCGATCCGGCCCGGGGTAATGAGAACCATATGTTTGCCGCAGTCCCGCAGCTTCCAGTTGATTGCGGAAAGTGCGCTTTTTACGGTGTACTTATCGTTGTACCGCATCTGATAGTAGGCAACCGCATCAACGTATACAATCACGTCTACTTTGAAATGTCGGGAAAAGCCCATGGAGACACCCTTCGTTTCTGCGAGAATCTGCCCGACACTGTCTTCTTCCGGGAAGACGACCGATTCTCCGTCTTCGTACATCTGAAGCGGTCTGCATTGCAGAAGATCGATCACGTATTCCCCGTTTTCCGAGATATTGATGGTGTATTCGATATCTACAGGATAGTCATATTCCTCCTGAAGCAGGCGCAGGATTTCCTTCATATCACTCATCAGGGACTTGTTGTTAACCAGGCCCTCGCATGAGGTATAACGTATCTTCCGGGTAACTCCGTGTTCACGGAAAAACGACTCGGTTTCCCAGTCACGCGAAAACAGGATGTTTGCCAGATAGGGAGGAAGCTTGCTGTAGAGATCTTCCCCCGGAACACTTTCGACTACGGCATCCGTGTTCTGAATAATATCGATCGTACGCTGGGAATACTGGCGTTTATCTACCGAAGTTGCCATCATGACTTTTGACGGGTTGTTCAGTATTGCGATTCTTGGGTAGGAATCCGTTCTGCGGTCAACCGCACCGGTTCCAAGGCCTGCGACCAGTCTCAGCATGCCCGCTTCCGGATTTCGGATACCCATACGATAGGGGCTGTCCGAGTAACCTACACCCGCGGCGCAGGGCATAAAGAAGTCTTCGTACCGGGATCCGGAAACTCTCTGTATCAGAAGTGCCATCTGTTCATCGAGTTTATCGAGACCTCTTCTCTTTCGGTAATCCAGCGCGGAAATACTGACCGTGCTTGCGTAGACGGTGCGCACCGCATTTTCAAATGCCTGCAGGTTTTCTTCCGGCGTTCCTTCGTTGGAGCAGAAAACGGACTCATACTTTCCGGCAAAGGCATTGCCAAACCCGTCTTCAAGAATCGAACTCGAACGGACAATGATCGGATCGTTTCCGTAATACGCCAGGAGTTTTCGGAACGCCTGTTCCATCACGGATGAAAAAGATCCCGACATGATCTCTGCCGCGAACGATTCTGCCAGCGCAAAATATCCTTCGTCTTCTTTCTGCCGGATCTTGAGATCCCAGAAATTATTGTCAACGATATACGTGTAAAACACATCGGAGCCGAGATAATACGAGTCATGCGGTTCGATCCGTTCAAAGATATCCGGCCGTTTATTTTCGATTATCTTCCGTGACAGCAGCATCCCGCATGCCTTGCCGCCGATCATTCCGGTCCCGATCATCCTGGAGTGGATCTCAAAATAATCCTGGGGCTGGAAATTCTTCTTGATCAGCTGCCGCATTTTCGGATCCCTTGTAAGCATGATGTCACACATCCGGGCACACTCTTCTGTAATATCGATTCCGTTCTCAAACTTGATTTTCGCTCGCTGAAAATAGCGTTCCCAGCTGTCCATGTTCTGATTGTCCGGTTCTCCGGACGCAAGATTAACCTGTCGATAATACCGGCTGACCTCAACCCCTTCCGCTAACGGCCGAAATTCTCCGTTCGTTCTGGAATAGTAATGCGGATGAAACATCGTCGGTGAGTTTCGCTCCCATACTTTGACCGGCTTAACATACAGTTCCTCTGTTTCTCCGTTTTGGGAGTACGGGTAAACATCCAGAAAAAGCTGTGTGGTATTCTGAATCTTCTCGATTGCCTCACTGGAATGAAGGCCTCTCAGAACCGGAAAAAAGGCCACGGTATCAAGCTTAAAAAGAAAGGGGC
>CAJOLG010000167.1 GCA_905235315.1 uncultured Solobacterium sp.
CAGTTGTCGATAATGGTTCCGACGCCGTCGATATACAGGAAGAACGCAATCAGGAAGAACAGTACTTTACGATCCTGTGTTGCGATGCGGTGAAGGGTGCCGAAAATCTTTTTGAAAACCCCGCCGACCGATCCCTTCGCGGATTCTACATAGTTGATCTGTTTATAGTTTTTGATCAGCGGTACGGTAACGAGGAACCACCAGACTGCGGTAACCGTAAAGCCGATGATCTTGCCGACGTTGTACGGAATCAGCATCAGATCCTCACTGAGGCCTCCGCTGATAATATAGGCAATCAGGGCAATCGTAAACGGAATGCAGGAGCCGATATATCCCCAGGCATAGCCATAGGAAGATACTTCATCCATACGCTCTTCGGTGGTGACGTCATTCAGCATGGAGTCATAGAAGGTAAGGGAAGCGGAATAGAAGATCTTGGCAAATACGTAGATGACCAGGAACATCATCCAGGATGTCGCAAATCCGTTCAGAATACAGCCGATGACGCCGAGGGCGACAGAAGTGGTAAAGAAGATCTTTTTCATGTCTTTGTGATCTGCGATTGCCCCGCAGATCGGACCGAGAATCGCTACCACAATGGTCACAATCGAAATGGCAAGCGAATAGTACGCGGTTGCCTTGTCGCCGGTAATCTGGCCGGGACCGGTACCGATAGCAAGCTCTTTAAACCAGATTGGAATGAGTGAACATGCCAGCATCGTAAATGCGCTGTTTCCGACATCATAGAGAACCCATGCGCGTTCCGTCTTTGTCAGGTTTTTAAACATAGCTTTATCCCCTTTATTTTGAACTGTGTTGTTTTTATTATATGGAAAATACCGTGAAATGGGGCAGTAAACTGCTGCGGAGCACAGTTCCGGGCGGAAAAAAGAAAAACGGCTGATCCCAGCCGTTTCCAATATGGTGCGGATGACAGGATTCGAACCTGCACGAGTCTCCTCACTGACCCCTGAAATCAGCGTGTCTACCGGTTTCACCACATCCGCAGTGCTTTATAATGTTATCTGTAAATATTCATTTTGTCCAGTGGTTTTTTGAAAAAATAAACACTCGGACCAGAAAGTGAGGGGACCGGAACCATGAAGCGCTGGGTATTGAATGAACGGAACGACCTGATCGAAGCGGTGGCGTATTTTGGGTTTCTTCCGTTTTTTGCCAATGAAATCGAAGGATTCTCCGTTGAGGAAATGACACCGGCGCGGCTCTGGTTCACCGATGTTCCGGGTCCGTGGGAATGGAAGGGGCCCGTGATCTCGGAGGGAAACTGTGTGTACGGAAAGTTCTTTGACCGGAAAGCAGGCTTTGTTTCAAACAAATGGTTTTTGGATTTTGCCAACCTCCGCCGGGACGGCTATGACTTTGACGCAAGGTATGAGGACGGGCTTGCCGGCAACCGGGAGAAGTATCTCTATGATCTCATTGCCGCAAGGCATTCGATTCTCTCGAAAGATGCCAAACTGATCGGCGGTTATGTGAAACCGCAAAACGCAGGGAAGGACGACTGGAAACCGCGCACCGGGTTTGATACCACGATCACAAAACTCCAGATGGAATGCTATGTCATTACATCGGATTTTGAATATGAGATTTCAAAAACCGGTGAGCCGTACGGGTGGGGAATCGCACGGTATGCGACACCGGAAGAGTATCTTGGAAAATCCTTTGCGAAAAACGTTTATTCCCGGGAGCCGGACCGTTCGGGCAAACGGATCCTGCGGCATCTTCACAAGGTGCTGCCGGATGTTGAGATCGGGCTGCTGGAGCGCCTGGCCGGGTATTCTCAAACGGAATAAACCGCTTTGTGAAAAATACCGCAAAACTCACTATTCAAGCCGTTTTCCGGCTTTTTTTCACATTGAAAATACAGCCTTCCTTTGGTATGATGAATTTAGTATGAGAATAATTTAACAAGTCTCAGAAACGACATTATGGAAAGGAAAATAAATATATGTCAAAGAAGGTTGTTTTAGCTGGCGCATGCCGCACGCCGATCGGCAAGATGGGCGGCGCGCTCAGCACAGTTCCGGCGGTTGAGCTTGGCGCGCTTGTGATCAAGGAAGCGCTGAATCGTGCCGGTGTAAAACCGGAACAGGTTGATCATGTGTACATGGGCAATGTCATTCAGGCCGGCCTCGGCCAGAATCCGGCCCGTCAGGCATCTCTCAAAGCAGGTCTTCCGGTTGAAGTTCCTGCTGTATCGATCAATGTGGTATGCGGAAGCGGACTGAACTGCGTGAATATGGCTGCTCAGATGATTCAGAGCGGAGATGCGGATATCGTCGTCGCCGGCGGTATGGAAAACATGAGCCAGGGTCCGTATGCGGTTATGAACGGCCGTTACGGATATCGTATGAATGACGGCAAGCTGGTTGACCTCATGATCCATGACGCGCTCTGGGATGCGTTCAATAACTACCATATGATGATCACTGCCGAGAATGTCGCAGAGCAGTGGAATCTCACCCGCGAAGAACTCGATGCGTTCTCTGCAGAGAGCCAGCAGAAGTGCGAAAAGGCAGTGGCAGAAGGCCGCTTCAAGGATGAAATCGTTCCGGTAACAATCCATGGCCGCAAGGGCGATACGATTGTGGATGCGGATGAAGGTCCTCGTCCCGGCACAACCGCAGAGTCTCTCGCAAAGCTGAAGTGCTGCTCGGGCAAGAAAGAGGGCGGCGTCGTTACGGCAGGCAACGCCTCCGGTATCAATGACGGTGCTGCGGCAGTTGTTGTGATGAGCGAAGAAAAGGCAAAAGAGCTTGGAATTACCCCGATGGCAACATTTGTGGCGGGTGCGCTCGGCGGCGTTGATCCTTCCATTATGGGTGTCGGTCCGGTTGCGGCCACAAAGAAAGTGCTCGCCAAGACCGGCTGGTCGATCGATGATTTTGACCTCATTGAGGCAAATGAAGCATTCGCTGCCCAGTCCGTTGCGGTTGAGAAGGAACTCAAATGGGATCATTCAAAACTGAATGTCAACGGCGGTGCGATTGCGCTCGGACACCCGGTCGGAGCTTCCGGATGCCGGATTCTTGTAACTCTGCTGAATGAGATGGTGAAACGCGATGCGAAGAAGGGTCTTGCGACTCTCTGTATCGGCGGCGGCATGGGCTGCGCTACCATCGTGGAACGTGACTGAGGAGAACCCAATATGAGTTTTGTGACGTATGAATGCAAAGGCGCCTACGGCATTATCACAATGAACCGTCCGGAAGCGCTCAATGCACTGGATTCCAGTGTTCTGGATGATCTGTCAAGCGCGCTTGATGAAGTGGATCTCGATACGGTCCGCTGCCTGATCATCACCGGTGCAGGAGAAAAGAGCTTCGTCGCGGGCGCCGACATCAAGGAAATGGCAGGCCTTTCCAAAGCGGAAGGTGCTGCGTTCGGAAAGAAGGGAAATGACATTTTCCGCCGGATTGAAACACTGCCGATTCCGGTTATCGCTGCGGTGAACGGATTTGCGCTCGGCGGCGGCTGTGAGCTGTCCATGAGCTGCGATTTCCGGATCTGCTCCGACAATGCGGTATTCGGCCAGCCGGAAGTCGGCCTCGGCATTACCCCGGGCTTCGGCGGTACACAGCGTCTTGCCCGCCTGATCGGTATGGGCTATGCAAAGCAGATGATCTATACCGCACGCAATATCAAAGCGGATGAAGCGCTCCGGATCGGACTCGTCAATCAGGTCGTTCCGCAGGCGGATCTTATGGCAACGGCGGAAAAGCTGGCGGCCGGAATCGCAAAGAATGCGCCGATCGCTGTCCGTCAGTGCAAGAAGGCAATCAACGAAGGCCTCGACCTGGATATGGACAAGGCAATCGAACTGGAAGAAACCCTGTTCGGAGAGTGCTTTGAAACGCATGATCAGGTGGAAGGAATGACTGCCTTCATGGAAAAACGGAAAGAAAAGAACTTCACAAATAACTGAGGAGAAGGAGAAAAATATGAAAGTAGCAGTAATCGGCGCCGGTACAATGGGCCGCGGCATTGCGCAGGCATTTGCGCAGTGTGACGAAGTAGAGAAGGTATATCTCTGCGACATCAAGCAGGAATTTGCGGACAACGGCAAGGCCATGGTCAAGAAGGGCTTTGACAAGCGCATCGCAAAGGGCAAGATGGCTCAGGAAGATGCGGACAAAATTCTTGATAAGATCCAGTGCGGTCTCAACGAGCAGGCAGTGGATCCGGATCTCGTTGTCGAAGCAGCACTGGAAGTAATGCAGCTGAAGAAGGACTGCTTCAAGCAGCTTCAGGAAGAAATCGTCAAGAACGAAAACTGCATTTATGCGTCCAACACATCCAGCCTTTCCATTACCGAGATCGGTTCCGGTCTTTCCAAGCCGGTCATCGGTATGCATTTCTTCAATCCCGCTCCGGTAATGAAGCTGGTTGAAGTAATCGCAGGCATCAACACTCCGGCAGAGATTGTTGATCAGGTCAAGGAAATCTCCGTCAAACTCGGAAAGACTCCGGTCCAGGTGGAGGAAGCTCCCGGTTTCGTAGTCAACCGTATTCTTGTGCCGATGATCAATGAAGGAATCCAGATCTACAGCGAAGGCATCGCCAGCATCGAAGGCATCGATTCTGCCATGAAGCTCGGCTGCAACCATCCGATGGGACCGCTGGAGCTCGGTGACCTGGTCGGCCTCGATATCGTTCTTGCGATCATGGATGTCCTCTACAAGGAAACCGGCGATTCCAAATACCGTGCGTGCACGCTGCTCCGCAAGATGGTCCGCGGCAAGCACCTCGGTCTCAAGACCGGAATCGGTTTCTATGATTACAGCGACGGCGGCAAGGTCGCTGTAGACGCGAAGTAAA